>CALFVM010000052.1 GCA_937928665.1 uncultured Candidatus Methylacidiphilales bacterium | reverse complement strand
CCGGCCGGCGGCTCACTTGAGCGGAGACTACTACGACTTCATCCAGATCGACCCCACCCGCTGGGGTCTGGCCATCGCCGACGTCTCCGGCAAGGGCGTCCCTGCCTCCCTCATCATGGCCATGGGCCGCACCCTGCTCCGCACCCAGGCTATCGGCTTGACCAGCCCTTCTGAAGTCCTCCGGCGCGTCAATCGTCTCCTGCATCCCGATATCCGGCCGGACATGTTCATCACCATGTCTTACCTTATCCTTGACGTGGCCACGGGCGAACTGACCGCCGCCAAAGCTGGCCATGATGCCCCCCTGCTCTACCGGGCCGCCTCCAACGAAGTCCAGCCCTTGCAAAGCCCCGGCCTGGCTCTCGGCATTGACAGTGGCGAGGTTTTCGATATAATCCTCGCCGACTGCACCGTCCGCCTGGAACCGGGTGACATGCTGGTGGCTTACACCGACGGAATCAGCGAGGCCTTCAACCGGAGCGGTGAAGAGTTTGGGCGCAACCAAATCAGTGCGACCCTGCTCCAGAACGCCTCCGGAGCTCCGGAGGTCGTCGTTGATAACCTCATCCAGCGGGTCACCCGTTTCCAGGCCGATGCCGTCCAAGGCGATGACATCACCCTCCTCGCCCTCAAACGTTTATGACCGAGCCGACTCACGCCGCACCTTCCGAACCGCCTGCCGAGGCCGAAGTGCTTCCCCCGGAATCCACTCCGCCTCCCGCCGATGCCCGGGTCAAAGAACTCGAAGAACAAATCCTCCGGATGCAGGCTGACTTTGACAACTTTCGCAAGCGCCTGGCCCGTGATCGTGATGAATCCCTGAAGTTCGCCAACCAATCCCTGCTCGAAGATCTGCTCCCCATTGTGGACAACTTCGAACTCGGCCTGAAAGCCGCCGAATCCGGCCACGATGCCAAAGCGATCCTGACCGGGATGAACATGGTCCGAGGCCAGTTGGAACGGTTCCTGGCCGACCAGGGCCTGGCTCCGCTGGTGCCCGAGGGCCAGCCCTTTGACCCACATCTCCACGAAGCTGTTGGCACCGAGTCCACCACAGAATTCGCCGATGGCACCGTCGTTTCCGTCCAGCGCAAGGGCTACAAACTCAAAGGTCGGCTCCTGCGGCCCGCTGCCGTCATTGTCGCCCACCCGCCCGCCGTTTCCTGAAGACCCGTATGCCCGCCACCAAACGCGATTACTACGAAGTCCTGGGCGTTTCCAAAAGTGCCACTGCGGACGAAATCAAAAAAGCCTACCGGAAACTCGCCGTCAAATTTCACCCCGATAAAAACCCCGGCGACAAGGCTGCCGAAGACAAGTTCAAAGAACTCGGCGAGGCCTACGAAGTGCTCAGCGACGAACAAAAAAAAGCCGCCTACGACCGCTACGGTCACAGTGCCTTCGGCCCGGGCGGTATGGGCACCGGCGGAATGGGTGGTGCCCGCGGGGGCGGTTTCCACGATCCCTTTGAAGTCTTCCGCGAAGTTTTCGGAGGCGCAGCCGGGGGCGGAGGCGGCATCTTCGACGATATCTTCGGGGACCCCTTTGGCGGCTCCGGCCGGTCAAGCCGCACCCGCGGAGCTGACCTCCGTTACGATCTCGAAATCACCCTGGAAGAAGTCATCCGCGGCTGCGAAAAAGAAATCACCATTCGCAAGCTCGACACCTGCGACGCCTGCAACGGCACCGGTGCGGCCGCCGGGTCCAAAACCGTCACCTGCCCCACCTGCGGCGGACACGGGAAAGTTGCCATGAGCCGTGGCTTTTTCTCCGTCACCCAGACCTGTCCGAAATGCAACGGAGCCGGCGTCATCATCGAGAACCCCTGCCCGAAATGTCACGGGGAAGGGCGGGTGGAAAAAACCTCCAAAATCAAACTCAAGATTCCTCCCGGCGTTGAAACCGGCTCCCGCCTCCGCTCCTCCGGCCAAGGCGAGGGCGGCATCCGAGGGGGCACGCCCGGCGATCTCTACGTCGTCATCCACGTCAAAGAGCACCCCCTCTTCGTCCGCGACGACAACGACCTCCACTGCGACGTGCCCATCTCCTTTGTCAAAGCCTGTCTCGGCGGCGAGCTTCACGTCCCCACCCTGGATGGCCTTGCCGTCATCAAAATTCCGCCGGGAACTCCCAGTGGGAAGACCTTCCGACTCCGGGGCAAAGGCGTCCCTGACATCCGCCACCAGAAACCCGGCGACCTCCACGTCCGCGTTTATGTTGAAGTCCCCGCCAAACTCACCCCCCTCCAGAAAAAGAAACTCGAAGATTTCGCTGCCGTCTGCGATGGGGACACGGCCGCAGAAGAACAGTCCTTCTTTGAACGCGCCAAGCGTTTCTTTGCTGGCTAACCCCCTCGGCCTTGCCCGGCACCCATTCTTGTGAGCACACCCCGATTTTTCGTTCCTTCCCTCAGCACAGGTTTCCTGCCCGAGGCCGAATCCAAACATGCCGCCCAGGTGCTTCGTCTGGGCCCCGGCGACACCCTCACTGTCTTTGACGGGCGGGGCTGCGAAGCTAAGGCCCGCGTGGGGACCGCCACCAAAGACCGCGTCAACTACGACATCCTCGCCCAGGCAAAGAGCCCCGAACCCCGTCTCCGCGTTCATCTCGGTCAGGCCATTCCCAAAGGCAAATCGATGGACCTCATTCTGCAGAAAGCCACCGAACTCGGTGCCTCTGCTATTACCCCCATCCTGGCGGAGCGTTCCGTCGTTGACCTCGATGCCGAGCGTGCCGGCGCCAAACAGGAAAAATGGCAGGCCATCGTTCTTGAAGCCTGCAAACAATGCGGCCAAAACTGGCTTCCCCACGTCAGTGCCCCGGTCGGTCTCGGTGAGTTCCTGGATGATCTGCCCAAATCGGGCCTTCGCCTCATTGCCTCACTCCAGCCTGATGCCCGGCCCATGCCCCTGGTCCTGCGTGAGGCTTGGGCAGCAGTGCCTGTCACCGACCTCACCCTCATGATCGGCCCGGAAGGCGACTTTACCCCGGCGGAACTCGGCCGGGCCCGTGCCGCCGGATTCCTCCCCGTCTCCCTCGGCCCCCACGTCCTCCGCACCGAAACGGCCACTATCTTCTGTCTCGCCTCTCTCCTTTACGAATCCCTGGCTCATCCGTGATCCCCCGATGAGGGAGGCAGGAAAGGCGGGTGAGCTGCGAGGTGCGTGGAGCGTGAAGAGGGGCTGAAACCGGTTCGGGCCGGGTCAGGGCGCCACAGGTTGGGAAAACGGGGAGGCCGGGTCCGGCTTTAGGCGAAAAGCAGGACGAGTAGTTGCGCGGAAAGAATGCGCAAAAGCATGGTGAGGGGATAGACGGTGGCATAGGCCACGGTGGGGGCGTCGGATTTGCCGAGGGTGCAGGCGAAGGCAAGGGCCGGAGGATCGGTCGTGCTGCCGGCCAGCAGTCCGCAGATATTCATGAAGTTAAGCCGGAGAACCAGCCGGGCGATCGCGGCTGAAACGGCCAGGGGAAGGATCGTAACGGCCACACCGCAGAGCATCCAGCGGAAACCCTCGCCGTGGAGGAGAAGGTCGACAAAGTGTCCGCCGGCATTGAGACCGACAGCAGCGAGGAAGAGGGTGATGCCGAGTTCGCGCAGGGCGATGTTGGCATTGGCGGGCATGTACCACACCAGCTTGCCAACGCGCCCGAGTCGGGCGAGGAGGATGGCAGCCAGAAGCGGGCCGCCAGCCAGACCGAGCTTGAGAGGGGAGGGAATGAAGTCGGGCTGAAAGGGGATGGAGCCAAGCAGGACGCCCAAGGCGATGCCGAGGAAGACGGGGATGAAGTTGGTGTGGTTGAGATCTTTGAGGGAGTTGCCGACCAGGGCGGTGGCGCGGGTGAGGTCGTCTTCCCGTCCGACGAGGGTCAGGAGGTCGCCGAACTGAAGTTTGAGTCCGGGGCTGGCCGGGATTTCGATGTCGGCGCGAGACATCCGGCTGACCGTGACGCCCATGGCGGCCAGGCCGAGGTCACGGAGCGGTTTGCCGAGGATGGCTTTGTTGGTGACGACGACGCCCCGCATGTGGGAAAGGCCGGGTGCCTCCATGAGATCTTCGGTGGCTTCCCGACCGAGGATGCGCCGGAGAGCTTCGAGGTCGCCGCGTCGGCCGACGGCGAGGATGAGGTCGCCCAGGGCGAGGCGGGTGCTTGGAGAGGGTGGGAGGGCTTGGGCGGAGGTGCGCGGTTTGTGGCGGGTGACGGTGGCAGCGAGGTGTTCGAGGCCGGGAATGTCGGCAAGTTTAAGTCCGTCGAAGTTGGGGTTGGCCACTTCAATGTTCATCCGTTCGAGGGGCTCGCAGCCCTGTCGTTGCTCGGAGCGGAAGGCTTCGGTTTCGCGCTCGACTTGGATGCTGAAAACGGCCCGGGTCAGAACGATGACAAGGATGATGCCGAGAATGCCGAAGGGGTAGCAGGCGGCGTAGGCAAGGGCGGGGGAGGCGAGTTGTTCGGTAGTGAGACCGGCGACGGATTTGAGAG
>CALFVM010000051.1 GCA_937928665.1 uncultured Candidatus Methylacidiphilales bacterium | reverse complement strand
AATCCTCAATCTGGTCCTGACCCAGTTTAGTCACGGCAAAGTAACGGGCTTCCGGATGACAAAAGTAGAGACCGGAAACTGAGCTGGCCGGGAACATCGCGCAGCTCTCCGTCAGCGTGATTCCCGCCCGGGGGGGTGCTTCAATCCAATCGAAAAGCTTCCGCTTCTCGGTATGATCGGGACAAGCCGGGTAGCCCGCCGCCGGACGGATTCCCCGGTAGCGTTCACGAATAAGATCCTCATGGCTCAGGTTCTCGGACCGGCCATAGCCCCAGGCATCACGAATGCGCTTGTGTTCCAGTTCCGCATAGGCTTCAGCCAGACGGTCTCCCAGAGCTTTGGCCATGATGGCTTTGTAGTCATCCCCAGCCTTTTCAAAAGCTTTGGCATACTCCTCAACCCCGTGTCCGGCCGTGACGGCAAAGGCTCCCAGGTAATCCCGCTGACCCGATTCTTTTGGCGCAATAAAATCAGCTAGGCACAGGTTCGGCTCACCCGCCTGCTTTTTGTGCTGCTGCCGTAGCATGCAAAACCGCCCGATCCTTCGGGTCCGATCCTCATCCGAAAAAACCTCAATATCATCTCCGACCGCCCAGGCAGGCCAGACGGCCGTTACGCCCCTGGCATGAAACCGTTGGTGCTGCACGATTTCATCCAGCATCCGCCGCGCATCGTCATAGAGCGTCCGGGCCTCTTTTCCAATGGAGGGGTCCTCGAAAATCGCCGGGAACCGGCCCCGCAATTCCCAGGCATGAAAGAACGGCGACCAATCAATCAAAGGAACAAGCTCCTCCAAGGCCTGGTCTTCCGTCGTCCGCAGACCGGTCCACTCTGGCGTCTCGGGGGCAATCGACCAATCAATCGGCGTCCGATTCTGGCGTGCTTCCGCAATGGTCAACAGTGAGGTTCCCTGTTTGCGCCCTTCATACTCGGCCCGAAGCCTGGCCTGATCCGCCGCATTTTTCCCGATGAACCCGTCCCGGACTTCCTCGCTCAGAAGTTGGCCGACCACACCAACAACCCGGGAGGCGTCAATCACGTGGACGGTGGGTCCCTCATACTCCGGTGCAATTTTAACCGCGGTGTGAGCCTTGCTGGTGGTGGCGCCGCCAATGAGCAGGGGCATCGTGAAGCCGCACCGCTGCATCTCCGCCGCCACATGCTTCATCTCATCAAGCGACGGCGTGATCAGCCCGCTCAGGCCAATCATGTCCACCCCGTGTTCCCGGGCTTTTTCCAGAATCGTTTCGCACGGAACCATGACCCCAAGGTCAATAACCTCATACCCGTTGCAGGCCAGAACAACCCCGACAATGTTTTTTCCAATGTCGTGAACGTCCCCCTTTACCGTAGCCATGAGGATTTTGCCCTGGCCTTTGGCCTCAACTTCCGAGGTTGCAGCGGCAGCGGCTTTCTCCGCCTCCATAAACGGTGTCAGGTAGGCCACCGCTTTTTTCATAACGCGGGCACTCTTCACCACCTGGGGCAGAAACATCTTCCCCTCCCCGAACAGGTCACCCACCACCCGCATCCCGTCCATCAACGGGCCTTCAATGACCTCGAGCGGGCGCCCGTATTTGACCCGGGCCTCCTCCGTGTCGGCATCGACATGGTCCACAATCCCTTTCAGCAGCGCGTGCTTGATCCGCTCCTCCACCGGTTCGGAACGCCATTCCTCCGCTTTTGCTCCCTTTTTCTCACCGCCTTTGACCGTCTCGGCATAGGCGATTAAGGCCTCGGTCGCCCCAGGGTGCCGGTCCAGAAGCACGTCCTCCACCAGCCGGAGCAGTTCCGGTTCAATCTCTTCATAAACCGCCAACTGTCCCGCATTGACGATGGCCATGTCCATCCCGGCCCGGACGGCATGATAGAGAAAGACCGAGTGCATCGCCTCCCTCACCACATTGTTACCCCGGAACGAAAAGGAAATGTTGCTCAGTCCCCCGCTGACCTTCGCCCCGGGGCAGCGCCGCTTGATCTCGGCCGTCGCCTCGATGAAATCAACCGCGTAGTGGTTGTGCTCCTCCATCCCAGTGGCCACGGTCAGGATGTTCGGGTCAAAGATGATGTCGCAAGGGTCAATCCCCGCTTTTTCGGTAAGAAGCGCGTAGGCCCGGGTGCAAATCCGGACCTTCTCATCCCTGGTGGCCGCCTGGCCCTGCTCATCGAAAGCCATCACCACCATGGCCGCCCCGTAACGTCGAATCCGTTTCGCCCGGCGCAGGAACTCCTCTTCCCCGTCCTTCAAACTGATTGAGTTAACAATTCCTTTTCCCTGCAGGCATTTCAGACCCGCTTCCAGCACGCTCCACTTCGAACTGTCCAGCATCACCGGCACCCGGGAAATCTCGGGCTCCGATCCGATCAGGTGAAGGAACCGGACCATCACCGCCTCGGAATCGATCATCCCTTCGTCCACGTTGATGTCGATGATGTGCGCTCCGTTCTCCACCTGCTGCCGGGCAATCGCCAGTGCTGCTTCGTAGTTTTCCTCCCGGATCGCTTTGGCAAACCGAGGCGATCCGGTGATGTTGGTTCGCTCACCGATGAGAAGAAAAGATTGCGCCGAATTCGACATAACCAGTCAGGCAGTAGTCAACCCATCAAACCGTCAAAGGCTCCAGCCCGCTGAGGCGCATCCGAGGCTCGATCGTCGGAACCTGACGCGGCGGATATTTGCGCACCGCCTCCGCAATCGCTGCGATGTGCTCCG
>CALFVM010000050.1 GCA_937928665.1 uncultured Candidatus Methylacidiphilales bacterium | reverse complement strand
CCTGAAGAGGTGGGGAAGCGAGGCCCCTTGCCAGACCTGTGAACGTTCAGGCATGCTCTGAGAGATGGAAGGACCGTATTCGGAAGGAGTCCGAGAGGTTTTTGTCCAGCTCGCCCGGTTGGCCCACGCTTTGAGTGAGGGGGATTATTCCCGGGTGGATGAATTGTTCCACATGACCCAGGCAGGGCGGTTTCCGCCAGAAGTGACCGAGTTGGCGGAAGCCTTTGGAATGATGGCGGTCAAAGTGGAGGCTCGCGAGTATTCTCTGGAAGAAAAGAACGCCGCATTGAGGCAAAAGAACGAGGAGTTGGCTGAGGCCCTGCGGCAGCTTGAGCTTCAGACGCGGATGAAGGAAGTGATGGCCAGGTTTGTGCCGCAAACCGTTCAGGCCCGGATTGAAGCAAATCCGTCGGAACCCGGTCTTGAACGGCGGGAGCGGGACGTCACGGTGATGTTTCTGGACGTGGGGAACTATACCGGGCTGAGTGCGCGACTGGACCCGTCGGGGACGAGCGAACTGATCGAGGCTTATTTCTCCAGTTTTGTGGATCGTATTCACGAGGGAGGTGGCGACATCAATGAAACCGCTGGAGACGGGCTCATGGTTATTTTCCAGGATGAGGATGCGTGGCGGCATGCGTGTGAGGCGGTCGGGGTTGCGTTGCGCGTGCGGGAATGTGTGGCTCGGCTGAATGCGGACCGGGCCGCATTACACCCGCCGGTAGCGATTAATATCGGGATCAATTCGGGCGTGGCGTTGGTGGGCTCGACCCGGATTCGCGGAACCGGGAGTGATCGGTGGACGTATACAGCCTCGGGCATGGTGACGAATGTGGCGGCCCGACTGTGCAAGCTGGCCTCAGCCGGGGCGATTCTGGTTTCGTCCGAGACGGCCCGGCGGATTGCGGGGTCGTATCGGCTGGTAGGGCTGGGGCCGCATCAGCTCAAGAACGTGGAGGAGCCAGTTCCGGTCTTCCAGGTGAGCGAAACCGGGGACGGACGGCCCGGTGGGTGGTTTGCGTGATCAGGAGTCAGGTTCTCCGAGGAGAATCTGCCGCAGGTGAGGTGTGTAGAACCGGGGTTCAAGCAGAAAGGAGTCGTGTCCCTTATCAGAGTGGACAGTGATCCAGGTGACGGGGACGCCGGCCTGTTTGAGGGCGGACACCATTTTGGCCTGTTCGGCCGGATGGAAAGAGACATCGGAATCGATGGTGAAGACGAGGAAGTGTTGATGACGACAGCGCGCGAGGAGGCTGGGGAGATCAGCAGCATCGGCCTCGGCGACCAAATCAAACCACTGCCAGGCGTCAAGGATTCGCAGGTAGCTGTTGGCGTCGAAACGCCGGACGAATTTGCGGCCCTGATGGAGCATGTAGGATTCGACCGGATGATTCATTTCATACCAGCCGAACGGGGGCTGCCCCGTCATGATTTCGCGCTTGGCGCGTTCGGAGAGCATGGCGGGAGAGACGAAGGTTTTGTGGGCGATGCGGCGGGCCAGGGCGAGTCCGTCGGTTGGGCCGTGGCCGGGTAGGTAACGGCCGCCGAGGAAGGCCGGGTCGGATTCGATGGCATTGACCTGTTCGAAGTTGAGGATGCGCTGAACGACGGTTGTCTCCAGGCCTGATGCGATGGGGATGACCCGGCTGACCCGTCCGGGGTAACGGGTGGCGAGGGAGAGGGAGAGGAGGCCGCCGATGGAGGCTCCGGTCACGGCATGGAGTTTGCGGATGCCGAGGTGGTCGAGGAGGCGGACCTGGCTGTCCACGATGTCGGCGATGCGGACCGGAGGGAAATCCCGGCCGTAGGGTTGGCCGGTGGCCGGGTTGAGGGAGGTGGGTCCGGTTGAGCCGTAGCAGCCCCCGAGGTAATTGGCGCAGATGATAAAGAGCTTGCGGGTGTCGAGGGCGCGTCCGGGGCCGATAAATCCGTCCCACCACCCCTCCGCCATTTCATCGGTCCACAAGCCGCCGGTTCCGGGCACGGCGGGGTTGAACCCGGCGGCATGTTGGGAGCCGGTCATCGCGTGAAAGACGAGGACGGCGTTTGACCTGGCCAGGTCGAGTCGGCCGTAGGTTTCGTAGGCGAGGGTGAATTCGGAAAGGGTTCCCCCGATGCGGAGTCGGAGGGGGCGACGTCGGTCGGTGTGGCGGAAAAACTTGGTCCGGACAGAGCGGGGGGGTGAGGGCATCCGGGTCCGGGAAACCATCAGGTTTCGATTTGGGCGAGAGCCTGGTCGAGATCGGCGAGGATGTCGTCAATGTGCTCGATGCCGACCGAGAGGCGGATGAGTTCGGGGGTGATACCGGCCTCCCGTTGCTGGACCTCGTCCAACTGGGAATGGGTGGTGGTGGCGGGATGGATAGCCAGGCTTTTGGCGTCACCCACATTGGCGAGGTGCGAGAAGAGGCGAAGGGATTCGATGAAGTGTTGACCGGCGGCTTTACCGCCATGGACGCCGAAGACGACCATGGCGCCGCCACGACCTTTGAGGTATTTTTCGTTGAGAGCGAACATGGGATCTCCGCTCAGGCCGGGGTAGCGGACCCAGGCGACCTTGGGATGGTGGCTGAGGTGTTGGGCGACCAGCAGGGCGTTGTCGCAATGACGTGCCATCCGGAGGGTGAGGGTTTCGATGCCCTGGAGAAAGAACCAGGCATTGTCCGGGGCGAGACATGCGCCGAGGTTCCGCAAGGGACCGGTGCGCATGCGAAGGATGAAGGCGAGAGGTCGAAGGGGATCGGGGAGGTCGTGGCCCCAACGGATACCGTGGTAGGAGGTGTCAGGCCGGTCGTAGAGCGGATGCCGTCCGGCACCCCAAGGGAAGCGGCCCGAATCGACGACCAGACCGCCGATCCCTGCACCGTGGCCACCCAACCATTTGGTCAGGGAGTGGATGACGATATCGGCACCGTGATCCAGCGGTCGGGTCAGAGCCGGGGTGGAGAAGGTGCTGTCCACGATCAGGGGAAGACCGGCGTCGTGGGCGATGGCGGCGACAGCTTGGAGGTCGGTGATTTCAAGGGCCGGGTTGGAGACGGTCTCGCAAAAGAGGGCGCGGGTCCGGTCATCAATGGCGCGGGCAAAGGCGTTAGGGTCGTTGGAATCAACAAACTTAACCGTGATGCCAAGGGCGGGGAGGATATCGTGAAACTGGGTGTAGGTGCCGCCGTAAAGGTTGCGGGCACTGACGATATTGTCGCCCGCAGTGGCCAGGTTGATGACGGAGTAGAAGACGGCACTGGTTCCGGAGGCGAGGGCAAGGCCTCCCATTTCCGGCGCGCCTTCGAGGAGAGCGACCCGTTTCTCGAGCACGTCATTGGTTGGGTTCATGATTCGGGAATAGATGTTCCCGAGTTCGCGCAGGGCGAAGAGGTTGGCGGCGTGGTCGGTTGATTTGAAGACGTAGGAAGAGGTGCGGTAGATGGGAAGGGCTCGGGCGAGGGTGGAGGGGTCGGGCGTTTGGCCGCCGTGAAGGCAGAGGGTTTCGGGTTTCATAGAAATCAGGTGTAGGGCAGGAAACCGATGTGAACTTCCTGCGGGATGTCAAGGAGGCTGTAGTCTTTGGCAGAGACGAAGAGGAGGGATTGTTTGCCGCGCCCGAGGAGTTGATTGGCGGAATCGAAAATCTCGTGTTCGAGGGTGACAAATTTCCGGTTGAAATCACCCACCCGAATTTTCACTTTAATTTTTTCGAACTCGCGGGATTCCCGGATGAACTTGTGTTCGAAGGAGCGGGTCAGGATGAGGTAGGAGGTTGTGCGGAGGTCGAAGTCCGGCATGGCGTGGTGGAAAAAAAGTTCGCGGGCTTTCCCGACCCACATGGCATACATCCCGAAATAGACGTTGCCGGTGGAGTTGGTGTCGGCGTAGGTAGCCCGGAAGGTGTGGACGAACCATTTACCCTCAATGTATTCCCCTGTGTTTTCGTAGGGGGCGAGAGGCAGGGCGGAGGATTCGGTGGGGATGAGCTGGGCTCCGCCGGGAAGAGGCGAGGAGGGGTTCGGGCCAGAAGTGGTGCGGGGGCGGGTTTCTTCTGGGTCGTCGGTCGATTCAGCCGTGGCGGGTTCGTCCCGGTCTTCGGGTATGCCAAAGAGGAGCCAAAGGATGTAGCCCAGGGGGAGGAGTGATCCGAAGATCAGGAGGAGCGGCTGGCGAAGGAAATAGCCAAAGGCAAAGATAACCACGGCCAGGCTGCCCATGGAAAACATCCGGATTTGGGGAATAGGCTCGGAGGGGATGCCATGGCTGAAGCACCGGGTGATGAGCATAGCACCGTAACCAACGAAGAAGGTGGCGAAAAACACCATAAAGTATTCGAGTTCCAGGCCAATGACGGTGGCGGCAAGGGAGAAAAGACCGGCAAAGACGAGGCTGGGGATGGGAGAGACAACGATGGGGTTGGGAATGAGGCTGAGGAGGGCGACCTTGTAGTCTTTGAGGTTTTCTTTAAGGAACCAGCGGAGGGCGAGGTAGCCGCTATCCAGGGTGGTGAGGGCGCAGATGCCGAGGAAGATGAAGTAGGACCACGGAACGAAGGGGTGCTCGGCCCAGGGGGGGGTGGCAATCAGACGGGTGACCAGTTCATGAGCGTAGGTGATTCCGTCAATCCCGACGTAGCTGAACTTGGCGGCACCGTTGCCCATGGCCCAGAGGGCGAGGATGCCGTGAAAGAGGAGGAGGAGGAAGAAGAGGCCTGCCCCGAAGAAGTAGCTCAGGGTGATGGAGGTCTTTTCCTTCTGAATTTGGATGGCCCGTTGCCACTGCTGAAGGTCCAGCCAGGGCCCGATGAGCAGACCGACGACGAGGGGAATGACGAAGCCCCAGAAGGCGAGGTCGTTGTTGGGGAGAATGCCGGGGATGTCGAGGTAGGCGGAATCAATGGGTTGAAGGTTGTAGAGAAGGATGGCGGCCGCCCCGAGGAGAATGGAGAGCATGACCCCGTGGCTGTATTTAATCCGCTTGATGTTGAATTCCTCGCCGAAGAGGCAGGCGGTGGCGAGGACGATGAGAACGGTGAGAGGGAGGACGAGCCCGGGCCGGGAGAGGTCGAGCGCCTGGAACAGATACCTCAGCAGCGCGAAGATGGTCAGGGTGATGGCGAGGAGTTGATAGAGGAAGAAAACGAGGCGGAACGGGCGAACAAGGTTAGCAAAATAGGTATCGAGGGAATGGGTTCCTTTTTGCCGACGGGCAATCCAAGCGGTGGCCGCTCCGAAAAGGAAAAGGCCGATGGCGTTGGGGATGGCAAAACTAAGTAGCCCGAAGAAGCCGAACCAAAAGGTAAACTGGACGGAGAAGAAAAGGCCGAGACCCCACATCCAGGAAAGGGCGACCGAACCGCCCCATAAAGCGGCGTTGCCAACGCGCAATTTCATGCAGGGGAGAGGATGTTAGGGAAGGTGGGCAGAGGCAAACACGAAAGTTCGTATCAGACAGGCCCGGCTGATGACTTGCGGGCAAGACCGCGGTGGATCAGGGTTTCAGCGATTTGAACGGCGTTCCAGGCGGCCCCTTTGAGGAGTTGGTCGCCGCTGACGAAAAAAGCGAGGGTCCGGGGGTCGGACGGGTCCTGACGAATGCGCCCGACGTGCACGTCGAGGTCGCCGCTGGCCCGGAGGGGCATGGGGAAGGTGTTGTTTTCGGGGTCGTCGATCACCTTGATTCCGGGAGCAGCAGCCAGAAGAGCCCGGGCTTCGGCGGCCGAGAGGGGGCTGGCAAACTCGGCGGTCACCGATTCGGAGTGGGCGCGGAGGACAGGTACGCGGATGCAGGTGGGCAGGATGGGAAGTTCAGGCAGGCTGAACAGTTTGCGGGTTTCCTCCACCATCTTGTTTTCTTCCTCGTTGAAGCCGTTGGCTGCGACGGGGGTGTTATGGGAAAAGACGTTGAAGGCGATGGGGTGGGGGAAGATCTTAGCCACCATGGGCTGGCCCTGGGCGAAGGCGCGGGCTTGGTCCTCCAGCTCCTGCATGGCAGCGGCTCCGGCTCCGCTGGCTGATTGGTAGGTGGAGACGACCACGCGCCGGAGGCAGGCAGCCCGGTGCAGGGGGGCGAGGGCGACGCCGAGGATAGCAGCCGAGCAGTTTGGGTTAGCGATCAGACCCTGGTGGGCATCGAGTGCTTCCGGATTGATCTCGGGAACGACGAGGGGGACATCGGGGACCATGCGGAAAGCCGAGGAGTTATCGATCACGATGGCACCAGCTTGGCGGGCAACGGGAACATACTCCCGTGATCGGGTCGCGCCGGCACTGAAGAATGCAAAGTCGATGTCATCGAAGGCGTCAGCGGTGAGTTGCTGAACAGGAATGGATCGGTTTTGAAAGGTCAGGGTCTTTCCGGCAGATCGTGCGGAGGCGAGCAGACGCAGATCGCGCACCGGGAACTGGCGGCGTTCAAGGACGCGGAGGAGTTCAAGGCCGACGGCGCCGGTGGCACCGACGATGGCAAGGTTGTAGGAAGGGAGGGAGGCCATGGAAAAAGAGAGTGCGCTCGAGAGGAGTCGAACCTCCACGGGTTTCCCCACAAGCACCTCAAGCTTGCGCGTCTGCCATTTCGCCACGAGCGCGTGGATTGAGGAGTATGGAGAGATCAGCTAGTGGGGTCAATGGTTTTTCGTGGATGAAGAGAGCGGACGGGGACGAGGAACAGGTTGGCAAACGGGCGGGAGCCGCTAGGGTCGCGCCCAAATGAAAGCATTGTTGGCGTTGGAGGACGGGTCAGTGTTCCGGGGTGAAGCATTCGGGGGAGGCGGGACGTTCGAAGGGGAAGTCTGTTTCAACACCTCAATGACAGGCTATCAAGAAATACTTACGGATCCCTCGTATAAGGGGCAGATGGTGGCGATGACCTATCCGGAGATCGGGAACTACGGGATTGCGCCGGAGGACGAGGAGAGTTACCGGCCGCACGTCGGAGGTTTGATCGTGCGGGAGTTGTCCCCGGTGGCGAGTAACTGGCGGAGCCGGGAAACCCTGGACAATTATCTGACGCGTCACGGGATTCCAGGGATCAAGGGAATTGACACGCGGGCGTTGACAAAAAAGCTCCGGGTGAAGGGATCGATGAAGGGTTTGCTGACGACTGAGCCGTTGGGGGATGCGGCCGCCGTGGAGCGGGCGCGGGCCTGGCGGGGATTGGAGGGGATGGATTATGTGAAGGAAGTCACCCATGCGGAAGCGTTTGATTGGGATGAGGCGGGCGAGCGGAGCCGTCACTGGCGGGACAGGCATGAGCTGGGCGCGGATCCCGAGTCGGGTCGTTTGGAAGCGGTCCGGTATCGGATTGTGGCCTTTGATTTCGGAATAAAGTATAATATTTTGCGGAGCTTGCGGCGACACGGTTTTGCGGTGCGGGTGGTCCCGGCCATGACAACGGCGGCGGAGGTTATGGAGTGTAATCCGGACGGGATTTTTCTTTCGAACGGTCCGGGAGACCCGGCGGCACTTGATTACGCGCACCGGGCGGTGCATGGGCTGCTGGGGAAGAAGCCGATTTTTGGGATTTGCCTGGGGCACCAAATCCTCGGGCATGCCTTAGGGGGCCGGACGTTTAAGCTGAAGTTCGGGCACCGCGGGGGGAACCAGCCGGTGCAGGATGTGTCAACGGGCCGGGTGACCATTACCTCGCAAAATCATGGGTTCGCGGTGGATCCGGAGACCCTGCCTGCCGGGGAGGTGGAGGTGAGTCATGTGAACCTGAATGACGGCACGTGTGAAGGCTTGCGCCATCGGTTGTATCCGGCATTTTCGGTTCAGTATCATCCGGAGGCAGCTCCAGGTCCGCACGATGCGGACTACTTCTTTGGGGAGTTTGGTAAATTGATTGATTCCGTCAGATAACGTGGTGAGATAGGGGATATGCCAAGGCTGATTTCACAGGCGGCTGAATTTGAGGGTTGGTCGTTGGAATTGACGGAGCCGCGCTACACGGTCGGTCGGTCCGATGATAATGATATCTGCCTGCCCCACGCCTCGATCTCAAGTCATCACGCCGAAATGATTCTAGAGGAGGGCGATTATAAAATCATTGACCTCAACTCGACCAACGGCACCCGGCTGAACGATGAGCGGATCACTGACGCCAAGCTTCGTAATGCCGACCTGCTGATGATTGGGCATATTTTGCTCAGTTACGAGTCCGAGAATGTTCTGGATGCCCCGCCCTTGCCGGATGTTTCCGGGACGTTTGTGATCGGGCAGGCCCGGGGGCGGCCGGCTGATTTCAAAAATCTTTCGCCGGTGACCCGCAAGGTGCAACAGGAGGCCCACGTGAATTTGCTGACGATTGTTGCGGGGGTTCTGGCTCTGGGTGCGATTGGCTTCTATGCCTTCAAATTTTTGACCGCGTGAGTCTGGCAGGACCGATTTCCGGAAGCTCTGGCGGGACGCCAGGTGCTGTGGGAAAGGGCGGGTTGAAATCGTCGTTCCTCGGTAAGCTCCTCCAACGCGTTGAACGGTTGGAACCGGACGAGATCCAGCGTTATTTGGTCCGGTTGGCGGAGCAAAAGGGGTTTTTGGAAACAATCTTCAACACGCTGCAGGAGGCGATTGTGGTGGTGGATCCGGAAGCTCGCATTGAGTATTGGAACCGGGCGGCTTGTCGGCTCCTTTCGATCCCTGAAGAGGGCGCATCCAAGGTTCCTCTGTCCCGTTATCTACGGGGGGTGCGATGGAAAGATCTGCTCAGGGAAAAAGCGGTCAGCCGCAAGCTGGAAGTCGATTATCCGGAGCGTCGGACCCTGCGGTTTTACCTCTTGCCGGCCGGGGGCGAGGCGGGCGAAACCGGGGGATGGGGTGAGGTTTACGTGGTGATTTTTCATGATGTAACGGCGGAGGAATCGGCGACCAGGCAGAATCTGGAGTGGGAGCGTTTTGAGGCGTTACGGCTGTTGGCGGCGGGGGTGGCCCATGAGTTGGGTAACCCGATGAACAGCCTGGATATTCACTTGCAACTGATGCGTCGGGAATTGAAAAAGCTGCCGGCCAAACAGACAGCGGGCTTGACCGAATCGGTGGAGGTGGCCACGCGGGAGATTGAGCGGCTGGACGCGATTATTCGGCAGTTTTTGCAGGCGGTGCGGCCGGCCCTGCCCGAGCTGGTTCCGGGCCAGGCCGAGGACGTGGTGGAAGAAGCACTGCAATTGGTAGAGCCGGAGTTGCGGGACCGGGATATTTTGGTGGAGCGGGATTGGAAGGGCCGCAGTCCGGAGGTGTTGATGGACCGAGACCAGATCAAGCAGGTTCTTTACAATTTGATCAAGAACGCGATGCAGGCGATCCGGGGAGCGGGCTTGCTGCGGCTCGGGGTAAAGGCAGATGATGCGTGGGTGGAGATTGAGGTGACAGACAATGGGAAAGGGATTGCCCGGGATGATCTGCCGCATGTGCTGGAACCTTATTTCACGACCAAGCAAGAGGGGAGCGGTTTGGGGCTGATGATTGTGCAGCGGATTGTCCGGGACCACGGAGGTGAATTGGAGCTTGAGAGCGAGGAGGGCCGGGGAACAACCGTCCGGGTCAAGCTGCCTCGACAGCAGCGGAGGGTGCACTTGCTGGAGAATTGAAAAGGGCTGCGGTTTACCGCTAACCTGACCGACTTGGCCGCGTGGCGGCCCGCCAACCGATGGAGGAAAAGAAGACACTATTGATCGTGGACGACGAGAAGCACACCCGGGAAGGATTGCGGCGCGGGTTGGAGAACCACTTTGATGTGTATCTGGCAGCCGACCTTACGGGCGCCAAGGCGGTGCTGGCGACCGATCCGATCGATGTGGTCCTGACCGATTTGCGGTTGGGCGGGGATAGCGGGATGGAGGTTCTCGACTTTTGCAAGGCGCAGAAGCACCCGCCGGTGTGCTTTATGATGACGGCCTACGGTGAGGTGGAGACGGCGGTGGAGGCGATGCGGCGCGGAGCAGCCGATTACGTGACCAAGCCGGTCAATCTGGACAAGCTGGAGATACTTCTCCTGCGGGCGGTGCGCGGGCGCCAGGTGGAGCAGGAGAACGAGCAGTTACGGCAACAACTGAACCGCCGGTTTGGCCTGGAGCGGCTGATTGGCCGGTCGCCGGCGATGGAAGAGATCTTTGAGCAGATCCGGCTGGTGGCCGATTCCCGTGCGACCGTGTTGGTGGAGGGGGAGAGCGGCACGGGCAAAGAACTGGTGGCCCACGCGATTCATCAGTTGAGCCCGCGGAGGAACAAACCTTTCATGGCGGTTCATTGTAAGGCGTTTTCCGAGCACCTGCTGGAGAGCGAGCTTTTCGGCCATGAAAAGGGTGCGTTCACCGGTGCGCATGAGCGCCGGATTGGCCGGTTTGAGGCGGCCAAAGGCGGGACGCTTTTCCTGGACGAAATCGGGGAAATTGACGAGTCGATTCAGGTCAAGCTGCTCCGCGTCCTGGGCGAGCGGACGTTTGAGCGGGTTGGGGGAAATCAGCCGATCCAAGCCGACGTCCGGGTGGTGGCAGCGACCAACCGGAACCTCGAAGCGATGGTGAAGGAGGGCAAGTTCCGGGAGGACTTGTTCTACCGGATTCACGTGATCCGGCTTCACCTCCCGCCCTTGCGGGAGCGTCGCGAGGATATCCCGCTCCTGGCCAGCGGGCTGTTGAAGGAAATTTGCGAGGAAAACGGCAAGGCTCCGGTGGAGTTGAGCGAAGAAGCGGCCCGGGCAATTCTGGACTACGACTGGCCCGGGAATGTACGGGAACTTCGAACGGCACTGGAGCACGGGGTCGTGCTGTCACGGACCGGGCGGATTGAACTGAAGGATCTTCCGCCCTCTCTGCGAAAAGTCCGGGGCGCACCGGCGACGAAGACTCTCCGCACTCTGGATCTCGGGTTGCTGGAGCGGCAAGCCATTGTGCAGGCACTCGAAGAGAATGGACAGAACCGGACGGAAGCGGCCAAAGTACTGGGGATTAGTCGCCGCACCCTTCATCGCAAGCTCCATGAGTATGGGCTGGTGACGGATGGGGTGGAGGGCGAAGAAGAAAAAGAATCATGAGCGGTCTGCAATCGATCGTCTACGCCATTGAAGTCGGGGGAATCCGCTGGTGGATAACCCGTGGGGTGTTGGTGGCGGTCTGGCTGGGTTTGGCGCTGTTTTATTTTCTCTCTGAGTTTGTTGGATTTCGCCACGCCGAGGCAATGGACCAGGCGCAAATCGCCCGCCAGGTGGCGGAGGGAAAGGGGTTCACAACCCAGTTTATCCGGCCACTGGCCATTTGGCAGTTGAAGGATAGCGGGACCGCAATGGGGGAGATCGATCTGCTCAATTTTCCGGACACGGTCAACCCGCCGCTTCATCCCCTGGTCAATGCGGTGGCGTTCAAACTGTTGGGAGTTTCATTCGATATTGCCCAAGACGAGATTAAGGACTTCCGGGTGTTTCGTCCAGAACGGGTGGTCTTGGCCGTGTCGTTGGGTTTCTTGTTTCTCACGACGTTGATGGTCTACGTCTGGGGCCGCTGGCTTTTCGACGATATCGTGGCCGTGACGGCGACGATTTTCCTCATGACGACTGCCTTGGTGTGGGAGTTTGCCGTTTCAGGCCTCTCGACGATGCTCGTGATGTTCTGCCTGACCACGGCTGGGTTAAGCCTCCACGTTGCGCTGGCATCGGAAGAGGATGGGCGCACTTGGTTGGGAGTGGCCGGAGTGGCGGTCGCCGCGCTGTTCATCGGGCTGGCGGCCATGACCAATTACGTTTTTGGCTGGTTGGTGATTCCCTTAATCCTGGTCGCCGCGTTCGGCTTTTCTCGGCGTTGGATTGCTGTGCCTGTGGCCTTTGGCGTCTTCATTCTGGTTTGTGCGCCCTGGTGGATGCGGAACGTGGCCTTGGTCGGGCATCCGTTCGGGCTCGCGTGGGTTTCCGCCTTCATGGATGGAGGACTTTTCCCCGGGCAATCGATCTGGAGAACACTGGAACTCAATGTGTGGCAAATCGTTAGCCCCCGCGAGGTGATCCGAGACGTGGTTCGCGGAGTGATGAACCAGTCGATGGCTTTTGCCGCCCTGTGTGGCGGCTTTGTCATCGCCGGTCTGGTGGTCGGATGCATCTTTCACCGGTTCCGAGCCTGGAGTGCATCGGTTCAGCATTGGTTCTGGGGTGGTGCGGTAGCAATCGTCGTGGTCCTGGGCGGGGTTGTTTTTCCTGCCGATTCCGCTCAGTGGCAGTCGGCCAATCATGTTCTCCCGTTTCTTCCCGTTCTGCTGATTTTTGCGGTGGCGTTTCTCTATGTTTTGCTGGATCGAATTCAGCTGCCGCTGAGTCTGCTCAAATATTGCGTGGTAGGGATTGTTCTGGCCGCTCATTCTCTCCCCCTGGTGCGTGATTTTCTTGCTCCCCCCGGCCGTATCTTTGCCTACCCGCCGTATTTCCCTCCCATTCTGGCGTTGACCAAACCGTGGTCAGAGCCCGGAGAGATTTCTTGCGGGGATATTCCCTGGGCGCAGGCGTGGTATCAGAACCGGGTTTCAGTCTGGCTTCCCCGGGACAAGGACCAGTTTTTCGAGATCAATGATTTGATGCGCCCAATCGTGATGGTCCTGGTTACGCCTGCCAGCACCAACAGCCGCTATGTAAGCGAAATCCGTAAAGGGGAGTGGAAAGAATGGACCGACCTGATTTTACGACGGACTGGTGACCGGGCGATTCTTCCATTTGCCATCCCGCTGCCGCCGCCGGGACCCCCGGCGGAGGGGGAATATTTCCTGCTTTCGGACCGGCCCCGGTGGCAATGAACGATCGCCAAATCGCCGAAGACTAGTGTTGACAGCCTCGGTCGAAAAACTAAGCTTAACTTATGAAAACGTGGGTCAAGTTCTTCGTCGTATTGGCCTTCACGGCCTCCCTCTGGGTTTTCGCGTCTTCCGGTTTTGCGGCGGCTGACATCCGCGTTACTCAGCAAGAAGCAAGTCGTAGTATTGACGTTGCTGTGCTGGATCCGTCCGGCAACATCGTCAAAACCTTGGCCATGGGAACAGTCCGGGAAAAGGTTTCTGCGGGAGGCCAGGACTTTATCGCAAGCTTTGGTCAGAATCCGTCCGGGAATGCGGTGCTCATTGCTGCCCCCGATCCAGACAATCCAAAAGAAGTTATTCTGCGGGTAAACGGTCGTCGGATTGTGATCAGCCGGGATGCTGTCGTCACGTTTATCTTCCCGCTTGATCCGGTGACCAAGCGACTGGAGGATCCCCTCATTCGTCCCGGCTTGGTTGGAACGGTCACGGTAGATGGTCGCCGTTTAGCACCTGACACTCTGGTCAGTCTGGGTTCGGGACAGCCGGTAGCGATTGCCCAGACGACGGCACCCACGGATATTCCTTCTGATTCAACCCTCCTCACTCCGGAATTGGACCTGTCCAGTTTCAATCCGGGCGGCTCAACTGGATTTCCTGGGTTAGGTCCGAATGCACCGTTGCCGGGGGGGCAGGGCCCACCAAAGACCCTGAGCCCCATTCCCTCGTCGATCTCAGGATTTCTTGGGGATATCGGAATCAACTTGAATCCGGCGGCAGCAACGCCTACGGTCCCTGAGCAGACCTAAAAGGAGTTTCATGCGGTTGAACACCTACCTTGTCGCCCTAGCTTTGTTCACGGGGTTGTTACATGCTTTTGCGTTAAATTGTTGGGCGCAAGGTCCTCGGACGGAAAAGCCATTCACTGTGAGTGCCGGTCTTCGGGGTGAGTACGACGACAATATTTTTACCGCGAACAACAACCGTCAGGCGTCTTGGAAGACCATTGTTGATCCGTCCATTCTGTTCGATTATCAAATCGATCAGACAACCTTCGCGGCCCGATACAGGTTTGATGCCACTTACTTTGCGGACCGGCCAGGGGACGATTTTGATTTGGGCCATGATTTCTTGGCGCGTGTGACGCATCAATTTACGCCGAAGTTTGACGTCGACCTGAAGAACAGGTTGAACTACTCCCAGGAAAGCCAGATCGGCGCGGGGGCTGTGGTTCAACGGCGTTTGGGTGACCGGATTCTTAACGAGCTCTCAATCTCGGGAACCTACAAATGGACCGAACGGTTTTCGACAGTGACCAGTTATCAGAACAACTACACACACTATGACGGGTCGGCCATTGGACGGGTAAATAATTATATGGAGCATGTGGCAAGCCAGGATTTACGCTTCGAAGTGCTCCCGACGACAACGGCGGTTGGATCGTTTACCTTCAACGCGGTGGATTACGAGACCATTCGACGGGATCAGCAGGCCTACATCTTCGCCGCCGGTGCGGATCACTACCTGACTCCGGTCTGGCTGTTGTCGGGGCGGGTGGGGGTACAGCACCGGACATACGACAATCCGATATTCTCGGACCAGACCAGTCCTTACGCTTCCTTGGACACCATTTGGAACTACAGCAACCGCAGCAGTGCCCGGTTTGGGTATGCTCACACGACATCGCTGACGGATAATGCGGGGTTCAGCAGTATCGATACGGATCAGATCAGCGCGGGGATCACCCACTACGTGACGCCGAAGTTTTTCGTGGGAGGCAGCATCATTTACGTCATTGGACGTTATAAAGGGAATGAATCCTTCCTGGCGAATCAGAGGGATGCCGACGAGGACACAGCCTATTTCCAGATTTCCGCCGGCTACGAATTTTCCAACTATCTTTCCGCCCTTGTTGGCTATCGGCACACCATGGTGTCGTCCGATTTTGCCGGACGGGATTACGACCGGAACCAGGTTTGGTTTGGCATTCGCGGCACGTATTGATCATCATCGGCCCATCTAGGACCGGACTTGCCAACCGGGGATAGACATTGCAATATTCAAGGCGTAGCTTTTAGTAATGAACGCGCCGAGCGAGAAGAGTCTCCATTTCAACGACTATTGGCTCGTGGTGCGCAACCGCTGGCCGATCATCATCACCATTCTCATTCTCACCGTGGGCACGGCCGTGGTGGTCACCCGGTCAATGCCCAAGATTTATCAGTCGACCGCCGTCATTCAGATTGAGAAGCAAAACCCGGACCTCCAGGTTTTCCGTCCTGAGATGGACGGGATGGATCCATTGTTTCTGCAAACCGAGTTTGAGATCATTCAATCCAAGAAAATTCTGTACCCGGTTATTGACAAGCTCAAGCTGGTAGACCGGTGGACGGCCCGTTTCGGTGCCGAGCCGGGATCTCTGACCCAGGACCAGGTTTACAACATGCTGGCGCGCGGCATGTTGCAGGTACGCCCCTTTCGAAACACCAAGCTGATCGAGATTGTCGTCCAGAGCCAGGATCCTCGCGAAGCAGCGGAGATTGCCAACAGCGTGGCCAAGGAATACGAGAACTCGCGAATCAGCGAGATTGAAGAACGAACAACCTCAGGCTTGTCGGTGGCGGACGCCGAGTTTGCAGAGCAACAGGAGCGGGTGGAGATTGCCAAGGCCAAGATTGAAGAACTTCGCCGTGAACTGGGTGTCGACGAAGTCTTGGGCGGTTCCAATCAACAGGCAGCGACCCTTCAGGAAATTGACCTCCAACGAAAAGAAAATGTGCTCAACGAGTTGCGGGCGGATTTTCTGGCCCGCAAGACCCGGTATGATCAGGTCGCCAATTTAACGGTGGCGGAACTTGAACGGGTGTTGCCCACGATCGGTATTTTCGATGGAACAGTTGACGCAACGAAAACGCAGCTGCTTCAAGTCGAAAGCAATTTGGCGGCGTTGCGGGAACAGGGTTTTGGAGCGGCCCATCCCCGGATTCAATCCTCAGAGGCCCTGGTGGCCGATCTCCGGCAGAAGCTTAACCAATCGATTGAAGGTTTGCGTCAGGGGCTTGGGATTGATCTGAGTGTGTCCCAGTCCAAACTGGAGGCCCAGGAGAAGGAGGTTGAAGAATCCCGTCAACGTCTCCGTTCCATGCGCTCGGACAAACTCGCACCGTTTCTCGACGCCCGGCGGGATTATGAAACCCAGCAGCAGCTCCTCGATATCCTTCGCGCCCGGATTACCCAGGAGAAAGTTGACCGGAAAATCGGGGTAAATCCGGTCAAGTCGGTTAGTCAAGCCGAACCGAACCTCTCGCCCGTCCGGCCAAACTTCCGGCTGAACATCGCCCTTTCGGTGGCGGTGGGGCTGTTTCTCGGAGTCAGTCTGGCCTTCTTCATTGAGTATTTGGACACGAGCATCAAGTCCCTGGACGACGTTGAGCGTTTCCTCAACAGCCCCGTTGTTGGGGTGGTTCCCCAGGGGGTCGGATACCTGAATCAGGAAGGCCCGGATTCTCCGAATGCCGAGGCCTACCGGATTCTGCGGGCGAAGATCGATCTGGGACCCACGCAGGATGGGGCGCAAACCCTCACCGCCGTTTCCGGGGGGCCGGGCGAGGGTAAGACCACCACGCTGTTCAATCTGGCCTATGTCTGCGCGAACAGTGGAATCAAGACGTTGATTGTGGACGCCGATTTTCGACGGCACTCAATCGACCGAATTTTGGGTCTGAGCAACGATCTTGGGTTGGCCGATTACCTTTTGGGACGAGGGACGGTCAGTGACTACATCCGGGAATCCGGCGTGGAAAATCTCCACGTGATCACCTCCGGGCGGCTGCCGCCGGAATCGATGGGTGCCATGAGCCCGGCGAAGATAGCGGAGGCAATCCGACTCCTCCGGCCTTACTACGAAGTCATTATCTTTGACGTTCCGCCGATTCTCGGGATGAGCGATGCTGCTGTGCTCGTGCGTCTGGTGGATTCAACCCTGATGGTGGTTCAACATCGTCGCTATCCGCGGAGTGTGTCTCTGCGGGTGAAACGGGTCGTCGAGGAAGTCAATGGCCGCCTGGTGGGTGTCGTTCTCAACAACGTCCATGTGCAGAGCGACGATAGCTATTACTATCACACGGCTTACTACCACTACTACGGAGACGGTCGCCGGAAAAAGAAACCCGGGCAGGCCAAACCGGAAAAAAAGAAAAAAGGCACCAAATCTTCAAATGAATCTTCTGCCGGGTCGGACCGCTATTAATCGTTTTACGTTGCCGGTCTTGGCCGGGATGCTGCTGAGTGCAGGGGTGCTCCCTTTCTTGGGAGGGTGCGCAGGTTCGGGGACTTCGTTTGGGGCTGCCAGCACACCGGCTGATGCTTCGCTGCATCAGCGGCCGGCCGAGGATTTGCTGCGGGTGGGTGACGGGCTGATTATCCGGCTGAGCGGTGTGCCGCCCGAGGACCAGGGTGTTTATGAGGTGAGAATCGATGAGGCCGGGCAGATATCGATGCCTTATATTGGGAATGTCCAAGCGGCGGGCGTCACCACAGTCGCACTGAAGCAGCGGATTGAATCCGCGTATAAGGCCCGGGGGATATACTCGACGCCGAATGTCACGGTCTTCACCCGGGAAGCTCGTTTCGTCAATGTTACTGGGGAAGTCCGTGCACCCCAACGGGTCCCCTACACCAAAGACTTGACGGCGGTTGGGGCGATTGCGGCTTGCGGAGGATTTACCGACTTCGCCAACCGGCGTAAGGTCAACCTGCTCCGGGGGGGGCGTCGAATTGAGTTTAACGCTGCGGAAATTCTCCGGGACCCGTCTAAGGACATTCCGCTGATGCCCGACGACAACATCCAGGTGGACCGCTCGATCTTTTGAATGCTGCGGCTCCGGACCGACTCCGCCCCGAGCGTATCGGGATACTTGGCGGAACGTTTGATCCGCTTCACCGCGGACATCTTGAAATTGCCCGGGCGGCCGCCCAGCTTGGGGCACTGGATCATGTGGCGTTTGTTCCGGCGTATCAATCGCCTCACAAAAACAACGGCGGGGAGGCGGGTCCGGGCGACCGGGTGGAGATGGTCCGGCGTGCGATTGAGGGCCAAGCTGGTTTCCGTCTGGTCCCTTGGGAACTTCACCGGCCGGGTCTTTCCTATTCCGTCGATACGGCTCGGCAGTTTCGAGAGGAACACCCTGACGCGGAGCTTTTCTGGATCATGGGCAGTGATCAATGGTCGGTGCTGGAATCGTGGCATGACTGGGCGAGCTTGGCTGCTCTGGTTACTTTTATCGTGTTTCCTCGGCCTGATCCGGTACAACCCCGTGAAGGTGTCCGGTATGTCGCCATGGATCGGCGTCTCGACATTTCCTCAACCCTTATTCGTGACATGATCCGCCAAGGCCTTCCCTGGCGACATCTCGTTCCCGAGCCGGTTGCCACCTACATCGATGTCCGGAACCTCTATCATGAAAAAACCTGAAGGAATCGAGCTTGCCCGGCGGTGCCGTGAACTGGCACTGGATAAGAAGGCACTGGATCCGGTCATCCTTGACCTGCGCGAGGTCGAGGGTCCGGCTGATTTTTTCTTGATCTGCTCAGGGCAATCCGATCCCCAGCTCAAGGCGATTGCGGGGGAAATGGAAGTCAGACTGAAGCAGGACCACGAGGTTCGTCCCTCCAGTGTTGACGGAAAAATGGTGAGCGGGTGGGTGGTGGTCGATTACGGGGATGTGTTGGTCCACATCATGAGCGAGGCGAAACGGGCCTACTATCAGTTGGAGAAGCTTTGGGGCGACGCCCCGCGGATTGAATAAAGGGTTTGAATCGCAGCCGGTTATTTGGTGCCAGATTCCGGCTGTTCAAAAAGGATGGTGACGAGGCTGCGGGCGGGAAGGGTGATCCCGGAACCGATGGAGTCTGCGGATAATGGCTTCAGGGAGTCCTCTGCAGTGGTGACGTGAATGGTTCGGACGCGGCATCCGGCCAGGGAAGGATCGTCCCAGGAGATCTCGGCTGGTTGAGAAGACTCATTGATGGCGACCAGGACGAGGCAGTTGTCCGGGTTAACAAAAGCGGAAAGGCGAACGCCCTCCTTCACCTGTTCCGGGACCACGTTGAATCGGGTGGCACCGGGCCGGATAAAACGGCTGAAATGGGCCATACCGTAGGCTTTTTCGGTGGGACGCCACGTGGTGAAGGGTGGGGTGAACGTGTCCCCGAACTCGGCGATAATGAGGCCTTCGGACGGCTTGTCGGGCGGTGCCCACATCCACCAGAAAAGGTAGGCATTGACCTGGGAGCGAACGAGCGTGTCGTGCATGACCCGTCCGAGTTGCAGGACTCGATCGTGCTCAACAAACGGTTTTTCCATGGCGTAATCGCCGAGGTAAAACTCGGTCATCCAGACCGGCATTCCCCGGGCGACAGCTTGGGCAAAGACTTTGGGCCGGGAGCGGCTGCCGTGGTAGAGGTGGGCGGCGGCGTAGGAAAGCGCGGGTCCGGCAACAGGATCCTTGAGGATGGTGTTGAGAGGACCGTCATCCCAGACGGTGTGCTCATAGGCCATCAGCTTGGTGGGAAGACTTGCCTGGTCGAGGGCGGGCTTAAGATGGCCGGAGATGAAGGCCGCCATTTCTTCCGCAGTCCAGATGCATGACTCCCACTGTTTTTTATCATCAGGCTCGTTCTGGATGGAAAGGATTTCGACCTCGATCCCAAAGTGCTCTTTCATCCCGCGCAGCCATTCCACGAGATAGGCCGCGTAAGCGGGGTAGTGTTGCTCGAGGAGGCGACCTCCGTTTTTGAGTTCCGCGTTGGACTTCATCCACGCCGGCGGGGTCCAGGGCGCGGCGATGAAGCGAGGATGATGCCGGTTCTTGACCAAACGAAGGGCTTCGCCTTGGGCCTGAATGCGGGGATGACTCCAGTCATAGACGGGTCCACCGGGTTGGCCGGCGGGAACGGGATCAATCCGGATGCGGTGGATACTAAGTCCAAGTCCATGCTGTGGATCAAAGAGAAAATCGACCATGCCTTCCCGAGCTTCCGGAGAAAAGTCGGGGAGGAACCGGTCGTACCATGCGGAACTGGCTCCGAAACCTTCGATGGTCTGACCGGGACTGGATCGGTCAATGGAGATGGATACGGGTGAACCCACCGTGGCGGAATGGCAGAAGATGAGCAGTGTGGCGGGAATCCAGCACATCCCCACAGGCTAGCCAAATTAGGCCGGGTCAGAAACGCGAATCGAGTCTTGGCCCCGGATGGGTCCGGGCTGAATCGCTTCGTTCAGTCGAACAGTTTTTTGTATTGGCCGAGTCCGGCTTCTTCGAGCTGGTCCACCGGAATGAAGCGAAGCGAGGCCGAGTTGATGCAATAACGGAGCCGGGTGGGGGCAGGTCCATCGGGGAAGACATGCCCGAGATGGGTGTCCCCCTTTTTGCTTCGGACTTCGGTCCGGACCATACCGTGGCTGGTATCACGAACTTCGGCGATGGCGGCCGGGTCAAGCGGGCGGGTAAAGCTGGGCCAGCCAGTCCCGGAATCGAACTTGTCGGTCGAACTGAACAGAGGCTCGCCGGAGATAATATCGACGTAGATGCCGGGCTCTTTGTTGTTCCAGTAGGCGTTACGAAAGGGAGGCTCGGTGCCGCCTTCACAAGCGACGTGGAATTGGAGGGGAGTCAGGCGGTTGCGGAGTTCGGCCATGGCGTTTGGATCTCGTTGAGGTTTGGCTGCGTGGGTTTCGATGTCAGGCCCGGCGGCATCACAACCGACCAAGGCCCAGGCGAGAGCGCAGGTGGCGGTGATGGGGAGGGCAAAGCATCGGATGCGCATAGAAAAGGATAGCACAGATAAATGGGCAGCAACGTGGAAAGGGGAGGGAGCCTGCGTTGAGATTGTTGCTGCAAGATGGCATCAGGCTTGCTACGCTAATGCTCGATGAGCGCGGCTCACTGTCGGTCCAGGTTCACAGCTGAAGATTTTCAATTTGTCGTGCGAACGTTGGCCCGAAGTCGCAAGGATGCCGTTGGACTGGTGGAGCTGTTGACGGATGAGGAGGCGCGGGATGCCATTCTGGATCACGATCTGTTGACGGCGGAGCTGATGGACGACTGCGCCTGTGTGCGGGTTTCTCCGTTTTTTTACTTTTACGTGCTGACTCGGCGCGTTTTTCGGGAGAAGGATCTCCCGGACCGGATGTTGGCGGATTATGTGGCGGCGGTGTTGGTGGCCTTTTCCCGACGGCAACGGGTGCCGTCCGTCCATGGGGACGAGGCCGAGGCGGCCTTTTTGTATGTATCGGACTTGATTGCAAAGTTGAATATGTCTGGGGACAGCGACGGTTACTTGCAACGGGCCTATCTGGCTGACTACACCCTGTTTGCCTCGGGGATCTTTGCCGAGCGGGTCAAGGCGCACGCGGAAAGGCGGGGAGGCCCGGGCTTGTCGTTTTATGAGGAAATTGGGCGGGCAAGCTACCGGGCGGCTTCGCGGCATCGGATGGCAAAATCGCTTGAGCTTCAGGACACGCTTGGGGCCTTGGCGGAACGGTTCCATGAGATCCGCTGCGCGTTAAACTACTTGGCGGAGAACCTTCTTCACCTGTCGCAACCGTTGGCACCGGTCTTTCATCCTGCGGGGGCATGACGCTGCTTGAAGAAGTCCAGGGGGTGATGGAGCGGACTTATGCGCCCGCCGGGATTGACCTTTCCACCTGCATTGTAGGTCGGCGACGCTCCTCCGATTTGTTGCAGGCGGCCGGCTGGGCTCCGGAGGATCAGCCGGAGGATGCGTGCACATTTTTGCGCCGGGAAAATGATTCGTTGCGTCTCGCCATTTTTTATTCCGACCGGCTCATTGCCGCGTTGGAGGCGGAGAATCCGAGGGAATCGATCAGCCACCGGAACATTGGTTATTTGATCGCCTTTCTGGAGGAGATTACGCACGCAATCCATGCTGCCTTGTGGTTCGGGTCGGGTTACCGGGCGGTGGAGGCGGAGAGCTTTGCCTGTGCCTTGGAGGCGCAGGCCAAGGTGGATACCTATTGGTTGGTGCGGAGGTTTTGCCGTTGCCTGGCGGGTGAGGCAGGAGGTGCCGAGGTGCGCGCGTGGATAGCGGATCGGTTATTTGGGGATGAGAGGTTTGCCTATAGGCGGCCCGCGCTGGCCAGGCGCTATCGGTTGGCCCACCGGATTGCGCGTTTGTTTGTGAGACGAACGGAAAGGATGACGCCGGGTGAGCGAGTGGGAGCCATCCGGGCGTTTCGCGTGGCCTCGCTGGCGGAAAAAGCGCGGCTGGCCCGGTGCAGTTTGCCGTGAGCGGGGGTTGGTTGTGGGGCCGGGTCGTCAGCCATCCGCAGGAAGGGGGCGGGGCACCGTGCGGCCGGTGTCGGGAACATCCCCGGCTTCGTGATATTCAGCGTCGGTATTGACCCGCCAAAGGTCGAATTGCCCGCCGTCGAGGTTCCGGGCGGCGAGAAGGGCGGTCATCATGGAGTGGTCCTGGTTGTTGTATTTGTGCATGCCGTTACGGCCGACGACTTGAAGGTTGCGAAGGGGGGCGAGGGCTGCGCGGATGGTCTTGACTTCGGCTGTGTAGGTTGGGGTGTAAACCGGGTAGGCTTTGGGCATACGGACGACGCAACCGTCGAAGACGTCTTCCGGTCGGACAAGTCCGAGTTGGGCCAGCTCACGCTTGCCAAGTTCGATCAGGTCGGTATCGGAACTGGCCCAGAGGCCGTCGCCCTCGAAACAAAAGTATTCCAGGCCGAGGCAGGTGACGCCGTCGCCCGGGACCATGGCGGGGCTCCAATTGTTGAAGTTTTGAATTCGGCCAAGTTTGACCGACGGGTCATGAACGTAGATCCAGTTATCGGGAAAGAGGCCGGGTCGGCGGACCATGAGTGCCACGGTGAGGAAGTCCCGATATTGCAGGCGTCCGGCGGCGGCAAGTGCTTCTGAAGGGGCGGAAGGGTGGAGGGCGCGAATGGTTTCCTGGAGCGGCATGGAAACAATGAAGGCGTCGGCTTCCATGCGGGTCTCCGTGCCGGAGGGGGTCCGAACGATGGCGGCGGTGATGCGGGTGCCGTCGTGTTCGAGGCGGATGACGTGGTGTCCCATGAGAACGGGATGGCCTGCCGCGTTGAGATCGGCGGCGGTTTTTTCCCACATCATGCCTGGGCCGAGGCGGGGATATTCAAAAGAGTCGATGAGGGTTTTCACGAGGGCTGCACCTTTGTTTTTCTTGGGCAGGAGGGCATGAAGAATGGCCGTGGAGAGGGAGAGACCTTTGATGCGCTGGGCAGCCCAATCGGCACTGATTTGGTCGCAGGGCATGCCCCAGACTTTTTCGGTATAGGTTTTGAAGAAGATAGTGAAGAGGCGGCGTCCAAAGCGGTTGGTGACCCAGTCGGCGAAGGAGCGTTCGGGCCGGATGGGGAAGAGTCTGGCGCGGGCGTAGCTCAGAACGCAGAGGATGCTGGTGAGGAGGCCAAGGCCGCGGAGGGCGTTGAAGGCTTTCAGGGGGTAATCGAAGAAATGGTTGTTGTAAAAGATCCGGGAGAGACGTCGGACCTGGATGAAATCGTTGGGCAGACGTTCCTGCCACCAGCGGGTGATTTCGGAGCTTTTGCTGAAGAAACGATGCCCGCCGATATCGAATCGGAATTCTTTGTAACGCACGGTGCGGGCGATTCCGCCGACGTATTCGGGATCTTTTTCAAGGACGGTCACCTGAAGGCCAAGTTGGGCGCATTCAGCGGCTGCAGTGAGCCCGGCGGGGCCGCCCCCGACAACCAGGACACGGAGGCTTGTGGCGGGGGAGGGAGAGCTCATCCGAAGTAGTAAGCGAAGCCACTGCGGGTGTCAAAGGCGACGACGTAACCGGCGACCTCGTGCAGGACGGACTCGGGCTGGATTTTTTTCATAGGTGCGGCGAGGAGGGCGCAGAATTTTTGCAGGCGTTTCGGGTCGGCGGAGGCAATGAGTTCGGCAATGGGGTGGGAGAACCGGCCGATGTCCTCAAGGCTGATCGGGTTGGGGTCGGCCAGGGCGACTTTGTTGAGGAGGGAGTCGTGGAGGGCGACAAGGAGTTGGTAACGCGGGCAGGCTTCGATCCATTCCAGGAGATCGAGTTCCGCGGGAAGGCGGGGTTCCTTTGGATCGCGAAACCATTTTTGGATCAGGCCTTTGAGGCCAGTTCGTGGCCCGATGAGGTCGGGGAAGCCGGCATGGAGGCGGGTCTTTTCGAGGGCAAGACGTTTTTGGTAGGCAGCGAATTTTTTTTTGAGTTGGGCAGTATTTTTGGCCGGAGCGAGGCCCTGGCCGAGGGTTTCGGGGAAGTTGTCCCAGCCAAGAGCGGCCTGGAGCTTATCGGGGGACGTGGCTTCTTTGATCCAATCAGCAA
>CALFVM010000049.1 GCA_937928665.1 uncultured Candidatus Methylacidiphilales bacterium | reverse complement strand
CGAACTGCGTTCGAGTCCTGATGAAAAAAAAGTTCGCTGCCGCGAAGGGCACTGGCGTGCGCTCGAGAGGACTCGAACCTCCATGGGTTGCCCCACTAGAACCTGAATCTAGCGCGTCTGCCAATTTCGCCACGAGCGCGTGGGAAGACCCAAGAGGCTGCCTGGGTGGGGCATGGAGCGCAATGAAAAATCGGATGACGGGGTGCTAACCATTAACCACCATCTGGGGTGGACGCTGGCACGATCTTGGTTCATTTTTGAGTCGTGCACCGCAGACGCTTACGAACCAACAGACAGCCGACTGTCGGATTTGAACCGACGACCAACGGTTTACAAAACCGTCGCTCTACCCCTGAGCTAAGTCGGCACGGGCTTAAAGGATAGATGGGGATGGGTGCGGGCGTCAATTGGCGACTGGTGGTCGTCTTAGTTCTTATGGCTGGGTGGATGGTGGGATCGGTGCCGTTGATCCGAGCTGCGGATGGGCCGACCATGCGGACGGTGGAATCTCAATTACTGGCCAAGGCGGCACTTTTGTATGATCCGCAGGCGAGGCGGGTGATTTTCGCCCGGAATCCGGACGAGCCGTTTATGCCGGCGAGCACCATCAAATTGATGACGGCACTGCTGGTGTGGGAGCGGACAAGACTGGAGGGAATGATAACAGTGACGGCGGCGGATACGAAGGTGGTTCCTAGTCACGTTCCGTTGCTTGCGGGGGAAACGGTCCGGGTGCGGGACATGGTGGCGGTGCTGATGATTGGATCGGCTAATGACGCGGCCATGGCTCTGGCCCGGCATGTGGCGGGGTCGGCAGAAGCCTTCGGGCCGATGGCGACGGAGCGTGCCCGGCAATTGGGTTGTACGAACAGCCGGTTTGTCAACCCGCATGGACTTACCGTGCAGGGGCAATACACAACAGCGAACGACATGCTGAAGATTTTTCAGAAGGTCCTGACGATCCCGGAATTGAAGGAGATGGCGCGGACGCCCCGGCTCCAATTGGTCACCCGGCAGGGGATAAAGAATGTGCAGAACCACAACCGGTTGCTTGGGCAATACGAGGGAATGGGCCCGGCCAAAACAGGTTGGACGATTGCGTCCCGCCACACCTACGCGGCGTCGGCCACCCGGGACGGGCGGGAACTGCAGTTGATCATTCTTAACAGTCCCAACAAATGGACCGATGCCAGGCTGCTGTTCGATTACGGATTCGCCAATCTGCCGCCGGTCCGGGGTCGGTTGTCCGAGGCGAAGCCGGAACTGGCACGTGCTCCCGCAAGGACGACGGAACCGGTCACGGATGGTCCTCCTCCCGGGGTTCCGGTGGCGGTGCCGGTTGAGGATGTGGAGGTGATGCCGATGACCGTCGCACGCGCGACCCCGACAACGGGCGCAGAGCCGACGATTCGGCCGACGCGTTATCGCGTGCAGCGGGGGGACACGGTTTACCGGATCAGCCGCCGGTTTGGAGTGAGCATGGATGATTTGGTCCGTGCGAATGAACTGACCGATCCGGACCGGCTGATGCCAGGAACCGAGCTAGTGATTCCATGAAGCCTGAACACATTTCGGGATGGGACAGGGCCGGCAAGAGTGGGTCGCAATCGGCGATAGACCTTTGCCCGGGGTCCGCCTACGGTTCGGCCGGATGGAGACCCTGATGAACAACGGAGAAGCTGAAAGCACCAAGGTCCGGATTGATTTACACTGTCACTCGCGATTTTCCGCCGATGGCATTTCCGAGCCGGAAGAAATGGTGGCCGAGGCCAAACGGAAAGGGCTGCACGGCTTCGCTATCACCGATCACAACACCTGTGCCTGTGTGGATTATTTTCTTCAACACGGTTTCATGCGGGAGGATGGTCAGCCCGTGGACGGATTCCTGATTATCCCCGGTCAGGAGATTACCACGTCAGCCGGGCACCTGCTGGCTCTTGGCGTGCGCCTGCCGGATCTCAAGGGGATCGCGCCGGCCGAGGCGGTGGAGTTGATTCACGCGCAGGGCGGGCTGGCAGTTCCGCCCCATCCCTACGATTTCTTCCGGGCGGGCATCCGGGAGCCGGTTTTGGAAACGCTGCCGATTGACGCGCTGGAGGTCTTCAATGCGGCCACCACGCTGAAGCGATACAATCGGCATGCTTTGGAATACGCGCAAAAACGGGGGCTGCCGATGACAGCCGGGAGTGATGCGCATCATGTGGAGGCCATGGGGGTGGCCTCGACCATTCTCAGGGTGGACCGATTCGATCTCCAGGGTGTGCTGCGGGGCATTCTCCGGTTGAACGATCTGGAGACCAACTATCTCCGGCCGAAGGATGCGCTGAAAAAGACGTTTAACAACGTGTTCCGGCTCCGGCTTTCCCACCGGCGGAAAATGGCCGAGAAGGCCTGAACGGGCAGCATGGCCTTTGGCGGAACTTCGCTCCGGGGAACATGGACCCGGCGGATCATCATCGCGAATATCGTGGTGGCCGTGGTGGGTCTTGTCCTTCGGATGATGGGACAACCCGATTACGTGATGGACTACGGGGCCCTCTTTGTGCCGGACCTCTTCAGTGGCTGGCTTTGGCAGCCGTTCACCTACATGTGGATCCATGCCCAACTGCAGGGGATCGGGATTCTCCACATCCTTTTTAATATGCTGACTCTGGCCGCCTTCGGTCCGGTAGTGGAGCGGAACCTGGGTGCCCAACATTTTTGGAAGCTCTATTTGTTCGGAGGTTTGGTTTCCGGGTTGTTTTATGTGGCCGAAACGCTGGTTCGTTGGAGTCTGGGGACCGGCCAGGCACTCCCGTTGGTGGGGGCGAGCGGGGCGGTGTTGGCGGTATGCGCGGCATTCGCCTGGATGTTTCCGGAGGCGCGCTTGTTTTTGTTGTTGATCCCGGTGCCGATCAAGGCCCGGACGGTGGTGATTGGCGCGATTCTGACCAGTTTGGTGTTGATGGTGCTGGATGCGGGATCGTTCATCGCCCACTCGGCGCACCTGGGGGGGATTCTGTTTGGTTTGATCTATATGTGGCGACTGACGTGCACCCTGCAACGGCATGGCTACGCAGTGAGGGAGCCTGCCCGGGAGGTGCCTCTGGCGGTTCTGGAACGGGTGGATGATCCGTTCGACGAATGGGACCGGGAACGGCTTGAGCTAGAGGCAGATCGGGTGCTGGAAAAAATCTCACGCTACGGCCTGGCTGCATTGACCGAGCGGGACCGGAGTGTGCTGGAGCGGGTGCGTCGCCGTTAGGCAGGGTCTCAGATGAGGAGCCGGGCGGGATTTTCGAGCAGAGCGCGGAGGGCCTGCATGAATTGCGCAGCGACGGCACCATCGACGACGCGGTGATCGGCCGAGAGAACCAGAGCCATGCGGTGGCCGACGACGATTTCGTCCCGGTCATTGACCACGGGTTTTTTCACGGTGTTGCCCACGGCCAGGATGGCGGCCTGGGGCGGGTTGATGATGGCGGAGAAGCGGTCGACGCCGTACATCCCCATGTTGGAGATGGTGAAGGTGCCACCGGTGTATTCCTGGGGGGTGAGCTTGCCTTCCCGGGCCTTGGCCGTGAGAGCTTTGGCGTCATCGCTGATTTGTTTGAGATTCTTGGCGTGAGCGTCCCGGACCACCGGGGTGATGAGTCCGTCGGGGATGGCGACACCGAATGCGAGGTGGACGGCGGAGAACTGACGGATAGCCTCGCCCTCGAAAGAGGCGTTGATGGCGGGAGCCTGACGGATGGCTTCAGCCACCGCTTTCATGATGAAATCATTGATGGTTAGTTTGAAGGGCTTGGGAAGTTTTTCGAACCCGGCATTCAAAGAGGCGCGGAGTGCGGTGACCGGACCGGCATCGATTTCGTGTTCAACGTAAAAATGGGGGAGCTGGGTTTTGCTTTCCAGGAGACGGCGCGCGATGGTTTTGCGCATGTTGGT
>CALFVM010000048.1 GCA_937928665.1 uncultured Candidatus Methylacidiphilales bacterium | reverse complement strand
TCTGGGCCTAGGGGGATGCAACCGCTTGGGTTGTAAGTTTTGATATGACAACAAGTTAGGAAGGCGAATTTCCGGACACTCCCAAAAGGGGGGTATGTTGATGGGAGTGGGGAAAGGAAATTTTTGGGGAGAAATGAGACGTAAGTGAAATGGTTGCATGGGGTTAGGTTTAAAAGTCTGGAGCCCCCCCAAAAAATACCTCTTTTGGGGGAGTCGGTAGAGGAAACATGCTTTGTCCACGGTGATTTCCTTTCAATAGAAGGTAATAAGGGGATTTTGTCAAGAGGGGGGAAAGGGTTATGCAGGTCGGATGTTTCGGCCTTGATAGCCGCGGGGGGTGTGAATGAGGACAAAAGAGACTTGCTGTCCGATGCGAAAGGGGAGGGGCAGATCACACTCGGAGCGGTGGAGAAAGACGGGGGCAGGGAGCTGAGGGGAGGAGGCGAAGGCGTAGGAGCCGGAGGGTGCTACTTGTTGGATGGCGCCGGAGCGACGAGCCAGGTCGGTTACGAAGACAGAAGCCGAGAGGCGAAAAGCGGAGGAGACTTCCAGAAACTTGCTAGTAAAGCGATTAGGAGCTAGCAGGTTTCTTGGGGTGGCGGATCTCCAAGGGAAGCGGAGGCGATGGGCATAGTGATGGAAGCGAGCCAGGGGGCCTAAACAGAGACGATGGGAGGCGATGGCGGTAAGGGGGAAAAGGGGCAATTCGAGGCCGTGAGCAGGGTCTTGGAGAGGAGCATTTTCAGGGGCGGCGAAATCGACGCGATAACGGAATAGGACGTTATCTTGATGGTCCAGCAGATCCAGGCTGATGGCGTGGAGATCGGCTTCTTGAAGGATCAGCGACAGATCGTGGAGGAAATCGGCATGACGTGGGCCACTCAGGGCGGGAGAATGGCGGCGGAAGGCCTGGAGGATGAGTTGGAAAGCGGCCAGAGTTTGCTGCAGGAGAGGAAAGCAAGAGGATGGGAGTTCGTCGTGGAAGAGAGGTTCGCCGGGACAGGTGTTGGGAGAAGATGACAACGGGGTGGGGGGAACCAAAGAGGAGGGATAGCCGAGGGGGACGGAGGCGTCCCAAGAGGAGGTAGCTGGCCCCGTGCCAAACGTATAGTTGTGTGGGAGCCGAGCCGGATAGGGAGGCGGCGAGGTCTGGGACGAGGGAACCCATGAATCGACATCGGAAGTGGGATCGGATAAGAAGTCTGTGGGAGAAGGGAGCTGGTCAGAGCGATTCGAACGGCGGGCAACGAGCATCATAATGGCCACGGCAAGTCCCATCAGCAAGGAAGTAAGGAGAACGACCATGTGGAATTCTCCAACCGGGCGGATAAAGAGAGTGGGTATTCGTTAATCCGGTTATTAGTTTATACGAGCCTCCGGAGCAAGCCGTAACAATGTTCGTTGTGGTGTATCAAGGGATAGGGAGCAGCGAGGTTCTGAATAGTTGGGGAAAGAGGTGGAAACGGAAGGCAGGCCCGGGGTCCGTGAGTCCCCAGGAGGGGTTAGGAAGGGGGAGAAGATAAGTTGGGAGGTCGCCAGCCGGCATAACCGAAGGAAGTTTTGATATGAGCATGAGCGGCGGGAGTGGCTTGGAGAATGCTCAGAAGAGAGCGAAGCGGTGGGAGGTGATCGGAGGGGCCTTGGGGCAATTGGCGGAGAAGATTCTGGCGAAGCTGAGCGATCCATTGGTCCAGCTGAAGGAATAGGTCGTGGACATGACAGCGAGCATAGAAATGGCCGAAAGAACGGACCAGGGCATTTAGATAGTCGAGGCGATATTGAAGACTGGGAACCGGGCGATTGGGATCCAGACAGGCCAGAACGGCGGAACGGAAGCGATCGATGTTTTCCTGAGTGGGCAACAAGGCGTTGGGGAGAATACGAAACCCGAGAAAACAAAACTCGTTACGACGAGAATCGAGGATGCGAGTTTTTTTGGGATGAGGGCGGAGGCGAAGTCGAGCTAACTCGGCAAACAGATCATCCAGAGCCTGTTCTGCCTGAGCGTGGGTTTGACAACAGAGGACCAGATCGTCGGCATAGCGGATCAGCTGATAACCGAGCCGCAACATGGCATGATCGAAGGGATTGAGATAATAGTTGGCTAATAGAGGGGATAAAGGACTGCCCTGTGGTAGTCCATGCCGAGTAGGAAAGAACCGGTCTCCGAGGCGGGCACCACAAGTCAGAGCTTTTCGGAGGAGCAGCAGGAGTCGTGGGTCGATAGACTCTTGCCGAAGCCGACGAAACAGGAGACGATGGGGAACCGAATCGAAGAAGTGATAGATGTCGGATTCGAGAACCCAAGGAGAATCATGTCGAATCCATTGGAGGAGGCGTTCGAGGGCCTGATGGACGCTCAGGGAAGGACGATAAGCGAAACAAGCCGGAGTAAAGTCTTTGGCCAGATGAGGTTCCAGGAGGAGGCGAAGAGCCTGAGCGACGATGCGATCGCGGACAGAAGGGATGGCCAATCGCCGGGAACCGCCGGTGAGCTTGGCGACAAAAACGCGTCGGAAGGGGAGAAACTGATATTGGCCGGTCTGAAGCTGCTGAAGGATTTGGTCGAGATGTTGGGAAGCGGAGGCGGCGAATTGAGCCAGGGAAGCCTGGTCAATGCCAGGAGAAGGACCGCCGCGGCGGACGCGTCGCCAGGCTTCCAGAAGGAGCTGGGGCGAACAAAGCTGCTCATAACCGAGGGCAAAACCGGCCGGAGTTTGACAGATCATTGGATATTCCTTGAGACCAGGGGCATGTCTGAAGAAGCCCAGAGAGCGAAACTATAAGGAAGTGTCGGTATCCTGGAGGTTGTTTTCTGCCAAGGGATGATTTTTTGCCCAAGAGCGGATGTCGGCAGCCAGACGGTGAGCGGCCTGGCGAAACTGGAGCTCAAAGGGATGCTTTTTGGGCGAGCCGAGAAACCGCTGCTCAAATAGGTGGATAAATCGACGGAAATGTTCGGTCTGAAGGCGTACGCCCTGAGGAGTCTGTTGGAAATGCTGAGAGCGAAAAGAACCTTTACGGACCTCGGCTAAGACCAGAAGATCAACCACGGGTGCCCGGAACGGCTCAATCAGATCACAAGCTAAGGCGGGGACTCCGGGACGGGGCTGATGATAGAAGCCGACCAGCGGGTCTAAGCCGATGGCGGCCAAAAGGCCCTGAGCCCTGGAAAGCAATAAGGTGTATCCGAGGGAAAGCAAGCCATTGACCGGATCCGGAGGGGGATGGTGCTGCCGACCTGGATAAGGCAGTTCCGGAGGAAATAGCAAGCGGAGAGCGGCATGCCAACGTGCCGAAGCAGCGCCTTCATACCCGCGTAAGGAGGCCAGAGAATCGGCCGAGGCGGAGCGGGTGAGGTCTTGATCGAACTGACTGGGCAAATCGCGTAATTCAGCAGGAGCCCGAGCGGCATACTCCCGAAAAGCGGAACGGAGAGAAAGGATTTTGTCTTGGACGAGTCGGCGAGCCTGGTGGAGACGGAATTGGGGATCGGCCACAGCCCAATGCTGCCAACAAGCTAAACTGGGCGCGTGCTCTGGGGGAGGAGCCAGTTGGGCTTGAAGACGATGCCGACGGCGATCAACAAAACTGACCTGCACGCCACGGCGCCAAAGAAGGCGAAGCGCCGCACCGGTTAAATCGGCATG
>CALFVM010000047.1 GCA_937928665.1 uncultured Candidatus Methylacidiphilales bacterium | reverse complement strand
GCTCTGGCCACGTGTGTGGTTGCTTCGGAGGAGGTGGAGGCGATGAAAGCGAGCATGTTGGCTGGGGGCAAGGGCTATGGGGATTACAAAAAGCAGGTGGCCGACTGGCTGTGGAATTACTTTGAGCCGTTCCGGAAAAGGCGGGCCGAGCTAGAGCGGGAGCCGGGCCGGATTGAAGCAGTGCTGGCCGATGGAGAGAAACGAGCCCGGGCGGCGGCGATGGCGGTTCTCAGCCGGGTACGTGCGGCGGTGGGGATGGGCCGATAATATGGTGGTTGGGATAACCGAGACGACCGGATCCCCGCTGCGGGTGACGTTGCCGATCTTTGAAGGTCCGCTGGATCTACTTTTGTATCTCATCAAAAAAGATGAGGTTGATATTTACGATGTCGAAATCGGGCGGATCACCGGGCAGTATTTGAGTTATCTGGAGGCGATGCAGGACCTGGATCTTGAGATTGCCGGGGAGTTTTTGGTGATGGCGTCCAACCTGGTCTATTTGAAGAGCCGGACGTTATTGCCGGTGGATCAGCAAGCGGCGGAAGAGAACGCCGAGGAAGACGATCCGCGTTGGGATCTGATCCGGCAATTGGTGGAGTACAAGAAGTTCAAGGAAGCCGCGGGGGACCTGGAGCAAAGGGAGGCGTTGCAGGAATTGATTTATCGACGGAAGGCAGCACCTCCGGTCGCTCTGATTTCGGAAGTCCCGATTCCGGGCTCTGAATTGGGGCGGGTGACCATGCTTGATCTGATTCACGCCTTTCAGAAAGTCCTGGAACGCGCACGGCAAAAGGCGGGGTTTCGCGAAATTTACGAGGAACGGTTTACGGTGGCAGACAAGATCGAGCATATCCTTGACGTGATGGCCCGAGCGGAACGGGTGGTGTTTTCGAGTCTGTTTCAAGAAATGACGTCGCGGAGCGAGATCGTTGTCACGTTCCTTGCATTGCTGGAGCTGATTCGCCTAAAACATCTTCGCGTTATCCAGCCCGATCCGTTGGGCGAGATCGAAATTTGTTCCCGAACCGACCATGGACCTGAAATCAATTCTTGAGGCCCTTTTGTTTGCCGCGACCAAGCCGCTCTCGGTCGCCGAGTTGGCCGGGCTGGTCAGGAAGGGTGCGGACGGTGCTGACCCGGAATCGGCTCCGCTGGCAAAGATAACGGAAAGCGAGGTGGAGGCTGCACTGAACGTTTTGAAAGGCGAAATGGGAAACCGGCCCGTTCGTTTGCAAGAGATCGCCGGGGGCTGGCAACTGGGAACCGCGCCCGCCTATGCCAGATGGGTAGGGGGACAAGTGGCGGTGCCCAAGCCCCCCCGCATGAGCCAACCCGCTCTCGAAACCCTGGCGGTGATTGCCTACCGACAACCGATTTCGCGGGCTGAGATCGAGGCGGTTCGGGGCGTGGCCGTGTCGGGGGTTTTAGAAACACTCGTCGAGCGCGGGGTGGTCCGGGTGGCGGGTCGCGCTGATATTCCGGGACGCCCTCTTATTTACGAAACAACGGAACTTTTCCTCGAGCACTTCGGGCTAAAGGATCTCCGGGAATTGCCCAATGCGGAGGAACTCCGTCGGGCCAAGCTTCCGGAACCACCCGATCCAGCCGCGGCGGCTGCCCAGCCGGAACTCCTTCATGAACCTGACCCAGTTACGATCCAAGATTGACGAGGTGGACGAGCGGCTGGTCCACCTGCTGAACGAGCGGGCGGCTCTGGCCGAGGAAGTCGGCGCGGTCAAAAAGACATCCGGCCAATCGGTTTTCGCGCCGGAGCGGGAGGAGATGTTGCTGAACCGGATTGAGCGTCTGAACAAAGAGGGTCGGCTTTCCCGAGAGGCAATCCGGGCTATCTACCGGGAGATTTTGTCCGCCTGTCGTCAGCGTCAGAAGCAACTCCGGGTCGCCTACCTCGGCCCGGAGGCGTCGAATTGTCACCAGGCGGCTTTACAACGTTTCGGAGCAAGCGATCACTATGCCCCCTTTCGCACGATCCCGGAAATCTTTTTGGCCGTTTCCCGGGATGAAGCCGATGCGGCCATTGTCCCGATTGAGAACTCGACGGAAGGGGGAGTCAACGCAACCCATGATGCCCTGGTGGAAACGGACCTGGTTGTGTGCGGGGAAATTTTTCTACCAATTGAGCATGTCTTTGCCAGCGCAGAGCCCGAGGGCAAGGTGAAGCGGGTCTATTCCCATCCCCAGGCTCTCGGCCAATGCCGCCACTGGCTGGCTGAGCACTATCCAGAAGCCGAACTGGTCGAAGCAGGCAGCACGTCGGACGGAGCAAGCCGGGCAAAGGGAGACCCGCACGGCGCCGCCATCGTCAACCCTTACGCTGCCCGCTTTTATGGACTCCACGTCCGACACCGCAACATTCAGGACCGGCTGCGGAACTCGACCCGCTTCCTCATGCTGGGCAAGCATCATGTGCCACCGTCGAAACTCGATAAGACCACCATCCTCTTTGCTGTCTCCCACAAAATCGGGGCACTCTCCGCGGTGCTCTCGATCTTTTCTGAGCGGAAAATCAACCTGATGAAAATCGAGTCCCGGCCGGCCGCGGGCAAGCCTTGGGAGTACGTTTTTTTTGTTGATGTTCACGGTCACCGGGAACAGCCTATTTTGCGGGAGGCACTCGCCGCCGTCCGGGAAGATACATTGTGGTTGAAAGTGCTTGGTTCCTACCCACAAGCTAACGCGAATGTCTGAACGCACGCCCGGGAAGCACGACTCCATCCCCGAGTTGATGAAGCCGTCGGTGGCCGGGCCTTATGTCCCGCCCACCGAGATTTCCACAGGAGCCAGTCGGCCTGCGCCTACCCAACCGGTTGCTCCTTCCGGGTCGGAGAAAGACTCAAAACCACCGGAAAACAAATTCCCGGCCTCTCCGGTCTTGCCCGAACCGGCCACACCCCCTGAGCGTCTGCCGGCCCAGACCCCGCCACCGCTGCCAGTTGAGGCATTGGCGGCCGCCGCGGCTGCCCTGGGTCTGCAAAAGGGAGCGGGGGAGAGTGGAGCAACGCCGACGGCAACTGTCCCTGCCGAGGGCAAGGCGGTTGACGAAAAGGAACGACAGATTGATGAGGCCTTTGCCAAACGGAAGCAAGACACGCCGACCTCGACTGAGGTGAAAAGTCAGGAGAAGATCGTAGGTGTCTCCGAGGAAAAGCAAGCGCAAGGGACTGCGAAAGGCAGCAGCGGTTTGAGCCGGGGCCCGGACGGCAAAATCCAGATTGAAAAGCTTGAGAGAACTGAGCGGCGGAGTCAGAAAGCCAAGCCCAAAGTCAAGTTGGAGAGTCCGGTTGCAGATGGCGAGGGAACAGGTAAGCCGCCGCGGAAACCGTTCCGTTACGGACTTGAGATCGGGGCGGTGGTGGCTGCCTTGCTCGTGGTGGCAGTGGGCGTTTTCGTTTATTTGAGTCTGAGAGAGACCCGGGTTCAGGTGGCGATAACGCCGGGCGACATCCAGCTCGAGCCGGAGGCTTGGATCGTTTATGACTTTTCCGACCGGATCGAATTTGTGAAGAGCGACTTGGAACGTCGCCGGGGACCATTCCTGGAATCGATCCGGGAGGCGGAGAAAAATTTGTCCGCAGCAAGAGCCGACCTGGCCGGGCGTGAAGCCAGGATGAGGTTGCTTCGGGAGGCACTCGAACAGGACCAGGCCGAGTTGCCAAAGGTGGTGGGAGACCAGCAGGCGGCCTTGCGCGAACTCTGGGCGCAGGAGGGGCCGCGGCTCGATCGGGAGTTTGAAGGCCGCCAGGACCAAGTCAACCGGGCGATTCAGGCCCGGGCCCAGCAACTCGGCCTCCATCTGGAACGGGAAGATGATTTGAATGCTCCAGAGGTCATGGTGAACGCCTTCCGCCTGGCTCTTTACAATGCGAAGGACGGGATTGATCCGACGGCTGAACGGCAGTGGGCCGAGGATCAACTCAAGGCCTGGAAAAGTTACGAGGAGTCGTTTGCCAAGCGGCAGGACGCGATTCGGGAGAAAGCAGTGGCATTGCGGGCCGAAGGTGCTCCGAAACTCGAGGCTATCCAGGAACGGATCAGTGCCCGACAGCTTGAGATTGATGCTCTGGCCGGGGAGATGAAGGAGTTCGAGGACGAAGTGGCGCGTCACGAAAAAGCCCGGGCTGCGTTGGTAGAGGAAATGCGGGGGTTGGTCGAACCCTTTATTGCTGATTTGGAGAAGACACCAGCGGAGTATATCCACGCTCGCTGGCCGATTGACCATGGATGGAAGATCGATGTGCGGCGGCTGGACAAGGAACCGAACCTGCCGCCGGGCGAATACCGGTTGATGTTGAGGGGCAATCGGGACGGAGAACCGGTCTGGGCGTTCAAAGAGTTCTTGATCGAAGAGTTTCAGACAACGCAGATCAAGTTTGCCGAGAGCGATTTTACCCCCATCCGTGCGTTGTTAGAAGGGCGTTAGGCTTTCTCCACCGTGGGCGAAGCCGGGGCGGCTAGGCGGCAATTTTCGTCAGGTTTCCGAATCTCTGGGGCGCGGGGGGAGCCGCAAAGGTTCGGGCTTGCACAAATACTCTTGTGCGCAGGCAGCACGGGCGCACTTGCGACAGTAGAACCGCGGCTGACGCAAGATCTCGACCAGTTCGCTGGTCCGTTGGGCAATGTCACGCTTTGACCAGTCGCAGAGAGTTTCGCTCATGGGTGGATACGGCTTCGGGGGTTGCAGAAACCAACAGAGGACGGTAAGCTCCCTTTCTCATGAATTCGACAACAAAACTGACAGGAGAACGCAACGCGGTGGTCAATGGTTTAAGCGAGTTGATCGCCGATACTTACGCTTTGATGGCGCAAACTCACCTGGCGCACTGGAACGTGGAGGGACCCGCTTTCTTTCAGCTTCATGCGGCATTTCAGACGCAGTACGAGGAGCTGTT
>CALFVM010000046.1 GCA_937928665.1 uncultured Candidatus Methylacidiphilales bacterium | reverse complement strand
GGGAGTTGCGGGAGGATACGATCCACATGATGGCAGCGGCGCGGGCAGCGCGGAGCCGGTTGGAGGAGGAGCACCCAGGGCATTTGGAGGCGTGTGGGTATGAATTGAACCGGGGCTACAATATCGCGGAGAGGGCTTTTGAGCGGATTTGCCTGTCTTTTGAGAACCATTTTGAGAAACGGGGTGACTACCATCAGCGGTTGATCGACCGGATCAGCCTGGATATTCCGGGCGTTCGTCCGGCTTTTTTAGATGTTGAGATGAGGGGGATGGTTACCGAACTCAAGGGATTCCGGCATGTGTTCCGGCATGCCTATGACTTGAGGTTGCGCCGGGACAGGTTGGCGGAGTTGGTTGCCTTAGCGGAGGCTGTGGCTGGGGCGATGCCCGGCTTGGTTGAAAGGTTTGAGAGGGAGGTCGTGGCTCTGCTTGAGAGCGGGTGACGGGCCGGAGGAAGGGGCCGGTGTCTGAATCGGTGAGGTGGGGTGAGGAGCCTGCCGGTGGGTGCTTGCCTCAGTCTTCTTCTGGACGGTCGGGATCGCGGCCGGGGGGCAGATTTTCGTAGTCTTCGAAGAGGTCGGGGGTCAGAGGGGCGGCGAGGCGGTGTTCTTCGTTGAACCATTTCCCGAGGTCGAGGAGGCGGCAGCGGGCGGAGCAGAAGGGGGCGGAGTCGAGGGCAAGCCAGTCGCCCCGTTTACCGCAGGTGGGGCAGCGGACGGTTTTGCGGGCGGGCTGGTTCACACGATGCTGCCGGGCCAGTAAACAATCCGGCCGCAGTTTTCGCACGAGGCAAGTTCGTGACCGCCCCGGGCGGTGAGGATGGTTTGCTGGGTGAGTTTCATGTGGCAACCGGAACACGAGGTTTCCCCGGTGATGGGGACGATGACGGCGTCTTTTTTGCTGGCGAGGAGACGGCGGTAGCGGCTGAGGAGGAGAGGTGCGGCGGCGGCTTCGAGGGCGGCGATTTCTTGTTTGAGGCCGGCGAGGTCAGTGGTGAAGGCGGCGATTTTTTTCTGAACGTCGGCGCGGCGGAGAGCAGCCTGTTTTTCGGCAGATTCGACGAGAGCCTTTTCGGCTTCGAGTTCCCGGGCGGCGGCTTCCTGGCGTTCCATGAGTTCGAGCTGGCGATCCTCGATTTCGGAGATTTCGCGTCCGGTGCGCTCGATTTCGTTGGTCAGAGCCTGGTATTCGTCGTTCTTTTTGGTCTGCATTTGCTGGTTGCGATACCGCTCCAGCAGGGATTGTTTGGTGGAGGCTTCGAGTTCGAGTTGCTTGCGGTCGGCTTCGAGCTGGCGGGCGTTGGTTTTGAGTTGCTCGTAGCGGGTGAGTTGTTGTTTGAGCCGGGCGGCAATCTGGGCCTCTTCCTGGGGTGCGGCGGCCAGTTCGCGTTCGATGCGGAGGAGGCGGAGGTCGCGGTCCTGGAGGATGAGGAGGTGGGAAAGTCCTTCGACCATCGGGACAAAGTGGGGTTAGGCGGGGCGGGAGGCGAGCAGTTTTTCGGCGTATTTGGCGAGGAGATCGAACTCGAGGTTGACGCGGTGGCCGACCTGACGCTGGGCGAGGGCGGTGACGGCGAGGGTGTGAGGGATGATCCAGACGTTGAAGCGGGGTCCTTCGACCCGGCCGACGGTGAGGCTGATGCCGTCGATGGCGATGCAACCTTTCGGCACGACGTAGCGTTCGGAGCCGGGGGGGACTTCGATTTCGAGGATGTGATCGGTGCCGTCGGGTTCCCAACGGGTGATGGTGCCGGTGCCGTCGATGTGGCCGGTGACGAAGTGGCCGCCGAGCCGGGTGGAGGGGGTGACGGAACGTTCCAGGTTGACGCGGTGGCCGGGGGCGAGGTCGCCGAGGTTGGTGGCGCGGCGGGTTTCTTCGAGCAGATCGAAGGTGATGCGGGTCCCGTTAATGGAGGCGGCGGTGAGGCAGCAGCCGTTGGTGGCGAGGCTATCGCCGGGTTGGAGCCCGTCGGCGAGGGGGCCGACATCGACGGTCAGGCGGCAACCGGTGGGGGTGGCGGTGAGGTTGATGACGATGCCGGCGTGTTCGACGATTCCGGTGAACATGGCGGGGTCAGGGGGCGGCGATGAAGGGGACTTCCCGATAGCCTTCCGGCAGGGCGAAGGTTTCGGGGGGGAAGGAGACGGCTTCGATCGAGGCGAAGCGAGTTTCAGAAGAGGGCAGGCCGTTGGTGAACTCGACGAACTTGACCGGGAAGCCGCTGGTGCGGAGGTCAGGGGGCAGGTCCCAAGCGGCGGGGTCAATTTGGCCTTTCGGGATGACCATGGGCATTTTCTCGGCGAAACCTTTGAAGAGATCGCCGAGCTTGGTCATGGTGGTCCAGGCGGCGGGGTCAACCCCGGACGAGGCCATCGGCGCGATCCAGACCTCCCGCTGAGAGACATCCCCGACCGTGTAGCGGTAGCGGTCGCAGGTCCAGCGTCCGACGGTTTCGCCGGAAGCGACTTTTTCCCAACGCCCGGTTTGGGCGGGGGCGGCGGAGCCGGGCATGCCGCCGGGCATTTGGGAAGCCATCATTTTTTCAACCATCGCCCGTTGTTCCGGGGGAAGAGCTGCGAGTTGTTCCTGGACTTGGGCCAGAGCTCCAGCGACCTGGTCGGCCAGACCATCGAGGTCGCCTTTGGTCAGTTTGTGGAATTGTTTTTTGCCGTGGTCGATGAGCCAGACGGTTTCAGCCGGGGCGCGGAAGAGGAGATCTTCGTTGGGTTGGTTGAGTTGATGGACGCGGAGGACGCCGTCATCGATCTTGAGGGTGGTGGTGGCGGGGGGGGCGTCGGCGGTGAGGTCGCGGTGTTCGATCTTGAGTTCGGTCCCGGACTGGGCAAGGCCGGTCAAGGTGATAAGGCAGAGGCACGCGACGAGAGGGAAGACGAAGCTGGTGCAGTAGGCGTGGCGGGAGCGTAGGTTCATCTGGGGAAAGTTGCAGGAAGCGTGCAAACGCGTCGAATGAAATTCACGCACGGGCGGGCGTGGGTCAACTCACTGTCCCCCCAATGGCCAAATCGTGGTCAACTGGTTTACCAAGTTGGGTAAACACATCGACCAGAATTGAGTTGACCCTCAGTGTGGGTCGGCTTAGATAACCTTCATGAGAATGAGTGCGCTTGTCGCCTTGATCGCCTTAACGCCAACACTTTTTCCGGCTTTCTCTCACGCAGAAGCTGTTGCCACGGTGCCCGAGGGGTATGTGACGGTAACGATTGCGGGGAGCCCGACAGGCTCCACCCATA
>CALFVM010000045.1 GCA_937928665.1 uncultured Candidatus Methylacidiphilales bacterium | reverse complement strand
GGGTTGGCTCTAAAAACCTTATCGAGAGCAGCGGAGGGACTGGCCCTAAGATGCTGCGGCAACCGGCTCTGCCTGATGGTGGAGTGGCCAGGTGCCAAACCCAGCTCCGCCTCGGCGGAGACGGATGAGGAAGGAAAGCGGCTGGGTCCGCGTTTCGGCCCGTTTGTTGGGGTGCTTTCGATGGGGTCAAGTTGAAGGAAAGTCGAAAGCCATGAGTGAAGCCTTGTTCAGCAATCTAAAGTGTCGGGAGTGCGGGCGGTTGTATCCGAAGGAAGCGATTCACGTTTGTGAATACGACTTCGGCCCCTTGGAAGCCGATTACGATTACGCGAAGATCAAGGGTCGCGTTTCGCGCAAGTTGATTGAAGGTCGGCCCGGGTCGATGTGGCGGTATCGGGAGTTTCTGCCGATTGACGGGGAACCGACGGTGGGGCTCCAGGTGGGGTTCACCCCGTTGGTGAAGGCGGACCGGCTGGCTCAAGCCCTGGGGGTGCGGGAGGTGTTCGTGAAGAATGACACGGTGAACTACCCGACGTTGAGCTTCAAGGACCGGGTGGTTTCGGTGGCGTTGTCCCGAGCGCGGGAACTGGGTTTCAAGATTGTGGCGTGCGCCTCGACCGGAAACCTGGCGAACTCGGTGGCGGCGAACGCAGCCTCGGCGGGGTTGAAGAGTTATGTGTTGATTCCGGCAGATCTGGAGCAGACCAAGGTGCTGAACAGCCTGGTTTATGGGACGAATGTGGTGGGGATTCATGGACCGTATGACCAGGTGAACCGGTTGTGTTCGGAGATTGCGGGGAAGTACGGGTGGGGTTTTGTGAATGTGAACTTGCGCCCGTATTATGCGGAGGGGTCGAAGACGATGGGTTATGAAATCATGGAGCAACTGGGTTGGGAGATTCCAACGCACACGGTTGTCTGCATGGCGAGTGGATCGCTCTTGACCAAGATCCATAAGGCATACGGCGAGTGGATCAAGACGGGCTTGGTGGAGAAAAAGCCGTTTGTGATTCATGGGGCGCAGGCAACCGGGTGCAACCCGATCAGTGAGGCCATGAAAGCGGGGCGCGATATCATCCGTCCGGTTCCGAGACCGAAAACGATTGCGAAATCGCTGGCCATCGGGACTCCGGCTGATGGCTATTACGCGGTGAAAGTAATGCAGCAGACGGGCGGATCGGCCGAAGATGCATCCGACGAAGAAATTGTGGAGGGGATCCGGCTGTTGGCCGAGACAGAGGGGATTTTTGCGGAGACGGCGGGAGGGGTGACGGTGGCTTGTGCAAAGAAGTTGATCGCTTCGGGGAAGATTCCAGCAGGGGACCGTGTGGTTCTCTGCATCACGGGCCACGGGTTAAAAACAGCGGAGGCGGTTCAGGAATCACTGCCAGAGCCGCGCTGCATTCATCCGAGCCTGCGGGAGTTTGACGCGCTGGTGGCGGGGGACGGGGTGGGAGCAGGAGCCTGAGTTGAAAACATTGACAAACCGGCCCGGAGCCCGGAGCGTTTGGAGAGTTCACCATGAGTATTGCCGTTAGTATTCCCACGCCGTTGCGCACCTTGACTCACAACGCCGACACCGCCGAGGTCGAAGCGGCGACGATTGAAGAGATGGTGGAGGCCCTGGACCGGGCCTATCCCGGAATGAAAGACCGGTTGGTTGACGGGGATGGGAACCTGCGCCGGTTTGTGAACTTTTATTTGAACGGTGAGGATGTCCGTTTTCTTGAAGACAAGCGGACGGCACTCAAAGCGGGCGATGAGGTCAGTATCGTGCCGGCGATTGCGGGAGGCTGAGGCGATGGCGGCTTTTACGGGGCGTTACTGGCTGAATTTTTCCGGGCCGAGTGCCACGGAGCCGCTGGTGCACGACATGAGCAAGCAGTTTGATGTCGTCTTCAATATCCGCCAGGCAACGATTCATGCGACCGGGGGGATCATGGCGATTGAATTGTCCGGGGAGCGGAAAACGGTCAAAGACGCCATCGGTTGGTTGGAAGGCAAGGGTGTGGCGGTTGAGCCGGTGGAGATCAATACGATTGAGGGTTGAAGGGGGGGCGAGGGGTGGTTGGGTCTGGCGTTGGAGTCCATGCTGATGGTGCGGCGGTCCTAGACCGCCTCTACAGGATGGGGAGGGGGAAATTTCGGCTCACGCGGAGGTTCGCCCTCCCGGGGGCGGAATGGGAGGGTGGGGTGAGGCCGGAGGCTTTTGGTGGGCCGGATGGCTGGATCGGCGCTTGGGTGTGTCCGGCGGGAAGGTAGGAGTGGACTAGGCTTGAGGAGCCCAGGATTTGCCGTAGGGGTGCCCGAGGAAGGTGGAGAGGGTGGTGAGGAAGAAATCGCGGTCGAGTAAACCATCGAGGATGGCAGGGACGGCTTCAGCGGTTTGTTTGTGGAGGTCGTGGAGGAGAATGATGGCGCCAGGGTGCGTGTTGCGGACGACTGAGGTTGAGATGGCCTGGGCACCGGGGCGTTTCCAGTCCATGGGATCGACCGACCAGTAGGCGACGCCGAGATCGCGTTTGAGGGCGATTTGGCCCTGGGGCCGACGGAAAGCACCGTAAGGGGGCCGGAACCAAACGGGTTGGACGCCGGTGCTATTGGCGACAGCTTCTTGGGCGCGCTGGATCTCATCATCGACCCGGGCGTCGGGCATCCGGGCCAGATTGGGGTGAGTGAACGTGTGGTTGGCGATTTCGTGTCCGCCGTCCCGGACCGCTTGAGCCAAATCTTTATAGAGTTCGGCTTTGCGGCCGATCATAAAGAACGTAGCAACCATATCACGGGCGGCGAGTTCTTTGAGGATAACGTCGGTGACGCCGGGAGTTGGTCCATCATCAAAAGTGAG
>CALFVM010000044.1 GCA_937928665.1 uncultured Candidatus Methylacidiphilales bacterium | reverse complement strand
CACGCCAACACCGTCACGTACCGATTAGAGCGTGCCGTTAAATTATTTATGCATGCGATATAGATGAGGGTGTTTTGGGTGGAGAGCAGGTTGGGGCGGGTCGATGAGCCTCTTCGGCAGGACGGCTTTGTTGGGGGTTAGCTTGGGGGCAAGCCGTTTCCGCTGCCTTGTCAGTTGGTCGAGCCGGAGGCAAGCTGGGCGGATGATTGCAAAAGTTGGGCTGACCAGGCCGCAAGGAAATGAGGCGAAGGAAACAGCGGTGATCGTGGATCGTCTGCAACAGGTGGTCGCGGATTACATTCGACCGGCTGCTTCCATGGGCCTGACTCTGCAGGGGGGCGACGTGGCCGGGGTGATCCGGCAATTGGCGGAGCGGACGGAGCGCGGAGAGGGTGTGCCGCCGTTTGCCCAAACGCCCGAAGGTTATTTTTTGCAGGGGCTTTACGAGGAACTGGCGCAAGAGCAGGTGGCGATTTTTGAGAAGGCGGTTGATGCCGAAGGAAAAGAGTCGTTTCGCCCGATTTCAGGAACGAGTTGGCAACTGGCACTTGATCTTTTGGCGGCGAGGTTGCGGTGATTCCACTGGTTTTGTTGGCAGGATTTCTGGGGAGCGGGAAGACCACGTTTCTCCGCAAGCTGGCTCCGGCACTTGTGAGGCGCGGGGTGCCGCCGACGATCATCCTGAATGATTTTCAGAATGCGCGGGTAGATGCGGCGACCCTGGAGGGTCTCGCTGAGGTGGTGGCACCGATTCAGGGAAGCTGCGTGTGTTGCGGGTCGAGGGACGAGTTCCTGACCTTGCTGGCCGAGGTCAGGGTGGCCGATGGGGGTGTGCTCTTGGTCGAAACCAACGGGACAACGGATATGCTGGAGTTGCTGGAGATGCTGGCGATCGACCGGCGGGCGTCCCGGTTCGGACCGCCGGTGGAAATCGGATTGATTGATGTGAAGCGATGGCAAAAACGGGCCTGGAACAATGGCTTGGAGGCGGATCAGATTCGGCCGGCAAGTTACGTGGCGTTCTCGCGGGAGGATCAGGTGACGGACGAAAGGGTGCGGGAGGTTCGCGCGGCAGTGTCCAGGCTCAACCGGACGGCACTGGGGGTCGATCCGGAAAGCTTTGCCGAACTGGTCCAACGCCGGATTGAGTCGGGTAAACCTTTTCCAGCGAAACTATCTGGGCCTGGCAGAAGCAGGGCGCACGATGTTCATCACCGGTTTTCGGCACTCCAGATCGCGCTTCGGCCCGTGCTGGAGGAGTCGGCCGTCCTGGGCTGGCTGGCGTCCTTGCCGGAGAATGTGTTGCGGGTGAAGGGAGCGGGCAACTTCGGGGGCCGTCCGGATCAGTGGCGGGTTTTTCAGTGGAGCGGGCCTGAGGATGCTGGGGAGTTTCTTCAGTTGCGGGGTGCGCCTGAGGTCGGGAGTGTGGCGGTGGTTATCGGAGCCCGATTGGATCCGGACGCCATCGCGGACGGTGCTGCTAAAGCAGGGGTGGCTGCTTGAGCGTTGCGGCGATGCTTGGGAGGTTGCGTCACATCCGTACTCTGTTCGGGGGACGTCCGGGATTTCCGGCCGAGGCGGTGGATGCGTTTGCCGAGGTCATCCCAATAGAGGTGGGGGATCAGATCGGGGGGGGAGGGAAGCACCGGTGGATCGCCCCGCGGCGGATTTATCATGTGGTGGCGGACACGCTGGCACCGTCGGCGGAAACAAGTTTGTTTCTTGGGTTGCTGACCGGGGCGGAGCTGGTGTTTAAACTTCCTTCAGCAGGTGCGCCGACCTTTGAGTCTTTGGCGGGCCGTGTGTCGGAGGTGGTGGGAAAGCCGGTGGGTTTGGACCGGGAGTGGGATCAAGACAAATGGGATGCTGCCGATACGGTGGTGGTTTTTGGTTCTGATGAGACGGTGGCCCACTTCCGGGCTCTGGCGCAGCCGTGGCAGACCTTTGTGGCCTACGGGCATAAAATCAGCGCGGCGCGAGTGGGAGCCGAGAACGTGGCAGAGCCGGTCTGGGCGGAGCGAGCGGTGGCTGATCTGGAAGCCTATCGGCAGACCGGCTGTTTGTCGCCACAGCTTCACCTTGTGCCAGACGAGGCATCGGCCCGGACGTGGGTGGAGAATTTGACGGCTCGATTGCGGGAGCGGGAGGATCACATGCCGGAACCCTCCTTTGAGGAGGCAGCGGCGGTTCGGATGGCCCAGGACCGGTGCCGGTTGGCGGGGAACGTCGTCCACGTGGGGGACCGGTGCCGATGGAGCGTGGCGGAGTGCTCGCCAGGCGGATGGTTTGTCGGGCCGGGCTACGGCTTTGTCCAGGTGGTTATTGCGCCCGATCTGCGGCCTGTATTTGAATCGAGCCAGGGGCACTGGTCCGCACTTGGCGTGTCCGCCGGTGCCCAGGCCGAGGTCGAGTCGATGAGGACGGAGCTGGCATGGTTTGGATTCAGCCGGATTTGCTGGATGGGCCGAATGCAGGAACCGGGGTTGGGATGGCGACATGACGGGGGGATGCGGCTGGCGGCTTTGGGCCGGTGGCTGACAGGCGAGTTCTGAAGGGGACTTTTGCTCGCTGGAGCCGTGAAAAGCCGATAAAATGGGGAAGAACCGAGGGTATCGGCTCGAAAACAAGGCTGGGAGCGGGGAAAAGAGGGTAGGGGTTAAAGAAATCCATTGACGGGGCATCGAGAAAAGCTAGGACAACACAAGTTATTCACAACTTGTTCACAACCGGATGTGAATAACTCGTTCAACTCTAACCCTAACCAAGGAACTCATCATGAATCGTGCTCAACTCGTTGAGAAAGTCCAAAAAGCCCTCGGGGCCGATACCAGCAAAGCCGCTGCAGACCGTGCGGTCTCTGCCGTGATCGACTCGATCAAGACCGGCGTCAAAAAAGACAAGTCCGTCCAATTGATCGGCTTTGGAACCTTCAAGATCGCCAACCGCAAAGCCCGGACCGGGATCAATCCGAAGACCGGCGAAAAGATTAAAATCAAGGCGTCTAAGACCGTCAAATTTACGCCAGGCAGTGAATTCAAGAAGAGCGTCTGATTTTCAGCACATC
>CALFVM010000043.1 GCA_937928665.1 uncultured Candidatus Methylacidiphilales bacterium | reverse complement strand
GGCCGGTCATGCAGGGGCCGTTTTTAATGAAAAGGGTGGTGTCGATTTCCTGGGCCATCTTAGTCAGGTTCCGGATGTTCTGGGAGTGCATCAGCCCGGTGTGTTTGTAGCCGTGTTCGGCCCGGATGGCGGCTTCGATGGCGGCGTCGCAGTTTTTGACCCGGACGATGGGGATGAAAGGCATCATTTGCTCTTCTTGGACAAAGAGGTGATCTTCGCCGGTTTCGCCAAATAAAAGCTGGCAGCTTTGCGGGGCGTGGACTCCAATGAGGGTGGCGAGGGCGGTGGCATCGGCACCGACCATTTTTTTGTTGAGGACGGGATGAGGACAGCCGGCACCCTGGCCTTCGGGGAAGGAGAAGGCGGCTTTGGTGAGAGCGTCGATTTGGGGTGCGGAGAGGCGGAGGGCACCGGCACTGGAGAGTTCCTTCATGAGGGCATCGGCGACCGATTCGACGACGAAGACTTCTTTTTCGCCAATGCAGAGGAGATTGTTGTCGTAGGAAGCTCCTTGAATGATGGCGCGCGCGGCGGCGGGGAGGCAGGCGGTTTCGTCCACGACGACCGGGGGATTGCCGGGGCCAGCGCAAACGGCGCGTTTTCCGGTGCGCATGGCGGCGTTGACCACGGCGGGGCCGCCGGTGACGCAAAGAAGTTTGACGGCGGGTGCCTCGCAAAGTTGTTTGAAAGTGTCGAGGGTGGGCTTGCGGACGAGGGCGAGCAGGTCGGGGATGCCGGTTTCCTGATGGATGGCCTCGTTGTAAGCGCGGACGGCGACGGCGGCACAACCGGCAGCGGCCGGGTGGGTGTTGAAAACGGCGGCGTTGCCGGCGGCGATCATGTTGATGGCGTTGCCGGTGAGGGTGGGGACGGAATGGGTGGAGGGGGTGACGGCTCCGATGACGCCCCAGGGAGCGAAGTCGATGACGGTGAGGCCGAAGTCACCGGAGAAGGCCATGCGTTCGAGCATTTCAACGCCGGGCACAAGGTCGCCGCAGATGCGGAGTTTTTCGATTTTGTGATCGAGCCGACCGATTTTGGTTTCGTTGAACTCGAGGGTTCCCCAGGACTCCGCGTGTTGGACGCAGAGGCGGCGGATGACGGCGATGGCTTTCTTGCGGGCATGGACCCCGGCGGCGCGGAGTTTGTGGAAGGAGGCCTCGGCGGCGGCAATGGCGTCGGGCATGGAGTCGTAAACGCCAAAGCCGTCGCCGGGATTGGTCGGGGCGGCACTGGTGGTGGCGACGGGGGTCGGGCCGCGTTGGAGTTGGGCGAGGACGTCGGAGACGACGCGGGCGATAATTTGTTCGTTCACGGGATCAGGCGGCCTGGTAGATTTTTTTCTTCTTGAGATCGACGGTATCGACGATGCCGATAACGACGGCATCGACGGGAAGATCCTTGTTGTCGGTGCCGAGGCGGGCGGAGCTGCCCTGGACGACCAGGACGAGTTCGCCCTCACCGGCCCCGAGCTGGTCCACGGCGACAAGAGTGTTGGAGCCGGGGCGGAGGCTCGTGGCGTCGGGGCTGTCAACGACCATCGGCCGGACAAAGAGGAGTTTGCTCCCCGTCATTTTGCCGGTTTTCTTGGTGGCGACGACGCTGCCTTCGACTCGGGCGAGGATCATGCCGGTGGGATTATTTGGCCTTGGGGAGGATGACGGAGAGTTCCTCCTGGGGGCGGGCAATGACGCTGACGGAGACGATTTCGCCGAGGCTTTGTGCGGCGGCTTTACCGGCTTCGGTGGCGGCTTTGACGGCGGCGACGTCGCCGGTAACGACGCAGGTGACCATGGCGTTGCCGACCTGGGTCATGGGGCCAACGAGTTCGACGTTGGCGGATTTGAGCATGGCGTCGGTCGCCTCGACGAGGGCGATGAGGCCGCGGGTTTCAATCATTCCGATGGCTTGTTGCATAGGGGGTGTCCTTGGTTTGGGGTGAGGGTTTAGGGGTTAGAGGAAAGGAAGGTCCAGGCGTTGCGGGCGATAACGAGTTCTTCGTTGGTGGGAATAACGCGGACTTCGACACGGGAGCCAGGGGTGGAGATGAGAGCTTCGGTGCCGAGAGCGGCGGCATTGGCGGCGGGGTCGAGTTCCAGTCCGATGAAATCAAGCTGGCGGCAGACGGCGGCGCGGAGGTCGGGGTTGTTTTCCCCAATGCCGGCGGTGAAGGCGAGGAGGTCGAGCCCGTTGAGGGCAACGAGAAACCGTCCGAGGTAGTTCCGGATGGCGTTGACGAAAACGGCGAGGGCGACCCGGGCCTCTTCGCTGCCGTTGGCTGCGGCTGCTTTGACGTCGCGGAGGTCCCCAGATTCGGTTCCGGCCATGCCGCGGAGGCCGGCGTCGCGGGCCAGTGCCTTTTCCAAATCGTTGAAGCCAAGCCCGCATTCACGAGCGAGGTAGAGCGCGGCAAAGACGTCAAAATCGCCGACGCGGTTGTTTTGCGGCAGGCCGCTTTGCGGGGTCATGCCCCAGGAGGAGTCGAGGGCGCGGCCGTCGAGAATGGCAGCGAGGGAAGAGCTGCCGCCGAGGTGGCAGGTAACGATTTTGCGGGCGGCTGGGTTGAGCTGGGCGGCGCGTTCGGAGACGAACCGGTGGCTGGCACCATGGAAGCCGTAGCGTCGGATGCCGAAGTCACGTTCCCAGGCGAGCGGGACGGGGTAACGGAATTGGTCCGGGCCGAGGTGATCGAAGAAGGCGGTTTCGAAGGTGCCGATGCAGGGAATGTCGGGATGGAGCTGGTGGAAGGTGCGAACGGCCTGGACGTAGGGCGGATTGTGGGCCGGGAGGAGGGTGAAGAGTGCTTCCATGGCGGAGAGCACGGGTTCATCCATCAAGCGGGTGCCACTGATGCCCCTGGCCATAACGGGTTTGAAGCCGATGGCGTTGAGCTGATGGAAGGGGATCCCGAGGTCGAGAGCAATTCGCTCCTCTGCCCAGCGGATGGCGGAGGCGTAGTCCGGAAAGGAGCCCATGCCGGTTTGGGCGGGCTTGTCGGTGGGGTAGAACTGGCAGGGGGATTCGCTGGCACCGATTCGCTCGACGCCGCCACGGGCCAGCAGGCGTTCGTCCGGCATGGAGTAGAGCCGGAACTTGAACGAGGTGCTGCCAATGTTGGCGACGAGGATGGTTCCCTGCGCGGGCATGGGTGGGGGTTATTTCCCGGCGGGTTTCTTTTCGTGAAGGAACTTCCCGAGAGTAGGGAGGTCGGCGTGAGGCCGGGGGATGACGTGGACGGCGACGACTTCGCCAATGGTCGCGGCGGCGGTGGCACCGGCTTCGACGGCGGCTTTGACGGCGGCGACGTCGCCGCGGATGAAGGTGCTGACGTAGCCGGAGCCGACTTTCTCCCAGCCGAGGAGTTCGATGTTGGCGGCTTTGCTCATGGCGTCGGTCGCTTCGAAGGAGGCGACGAGGCCTTTGGTTTCAATCATTCCGAGTGCTTGTCCGGGCATAGTGTTTCTCCGTGTTGGGGGGATCAGGTGGTGTAGAATTTAACGAGGTCGGGGGTGGGCCGTGCGATGACGTGGGCGGCGACGAGGTTGCCGACCCGATTGGCGGCTTCTTTGCCGGCTTCGACAGCGGCTTTGACGCTGCCGACGTCGCCCTGCACGATGGTGGTGATGAGAGCACCGCCGATGGGGATGGATTTGATAAGTTTGACGTTGGCGGCTTTGACCATGGCGTCGCTGGCTTCGACCAGGCCGACATAGCCCCGCGTTTCAATTAGTCCGATGGCTTCGCTCATAGGGGTGGTGGATCTTCTTTCGTGTTGGGTGTTTTCCGACGAGGCCCACGCGGCCTCACCGGATCAGTTCGACATTGGTTGCGTGATCGAGACCGCAGGCGTTGGCCTCGTCGGTGTCAATATGGACTTCCAGTTTAAAACTCTTATCGACCCGGACCAGCATGTCCTCAAAGGTGGTGGTGCAGCGGTCGGAGACGACCCGCATTTTCATCAGGTCGAGATGCTTGACGCCGTAAGCAGCGGCGTCGGACGGGCTCATGTGGACGTGGCGTGCGGCGCGGATGATGCCGAACTTCATTTCGAGCATGCCGGCCGGGCCCATGACGTAGCCGCCCGGGGTTCCTTCGATATCGCCGGAGGCCCGGACGGGCACGTCGATGCCGAGCTGGATTGAGTCAGTGAAGGCCAGTTCGATCTGGGTGAGGTTCCGGCAGGGGCCGAGGATGCGGAGGTTGGGAATGATGCGTCGGCGAGGGCCGACGAGGGTAACG
>CALFVM010000042.1 GCA_937928665.1 uncultured Candidatus Methylacidiphilales bacterium | reverse complement strand
CACCACCACCACCGCCACCATCAGCGGCACCGCCAGCAACACTTCCACCAAAGGATGGGGCACCATCACCCACACCGGTTCCGGCACCACCACCATCGACTCCTCCATCAATAACATCGATGCCAACCGCATCACCATCACCTCCGGCACCCTCCTCCTCGGAGCCTCCGACCAAATCGCCAACACCACCGACATCACCATGGGCGGCGGCACCTTCCACACCGGCGGCAACTCCGAAATCGTCGATACCCTCACCCTGACCGCCAATTCCACCATCAACATGGGTGCCGGTAATTCCATTCTCCGCTTCTCCGATTCCTCCGCCGTCGCCTGGGTCGCCGGCACCACCCTCTTCATCACCAACTGGTCCGGCAATCCGAATGGCGGGGGCACCGACCAGCTCTACATCGGCACCACCAACCTCGGCGCCACCGCCTCTCAGCTCAGCCAAATCGTCTTTGTCGATCCCTTCGGCTTTGCTCCCGGCAACTATGCCGCCCAGATCCTTGCCTCCGGCGAAATCGTTCCCGTGCCCGAACCCGCCGCCATCCTCGCCGCCGCCGCCCTCCTCCTCCTCGCCGCCTGGCGCGAACGCCATCGCTGGCTGCCTGCCCTCAAAGCCCGCCCACCATCGCCCCGCGGAGATTGACTCCAACCACTGCCGCCCTGGCGGGGCATCGACGTGTAAGCTGCCTCAGTGCCCTCCCGGCGCGTGACTCACGCGCCCCGCTACCCGCCTCCAGTTATCCCCGGTGATACGGTTCCCCCCGCTTTAAAGTCTGCACGCGGTAAATCTGTTCCAACAGAACCACCAACGCCAACTCGTGCTGCATCGTCAGCGGACCAAGACTCCACCGCTCACACGCCTCCCGGACTACAGCACTGTGTCCCTCCGCGCCTCCGATCAAAAACGACACCTTCTTGATCCCGTCCGTCTCCCATTCCGTCCAAGAGTTCAACCACCCCTCCGTCGTTCCCATCCAACCGACCGGATCAAGCGCAATCCGCACCGATCCCTCACTGCCGGCCAGAAGCCGCGCTCCTTCCTCTTCCACCCGCCCCGCTTTCACGAACTCAAGCCGGAGCCGCACGTAATGCGTTAAACGCCCCGCGTAATCCTCAGTGCCTAGCTTGGCATAGGCCAACTTCGGCTTACCCACCGCCAGAACTAGCACCTCCATCAGGCTTCGGACCGAAGAGCCCGCACAAAACCAAGGAACCCAGTCGCTTGCGCCCGCAAATGCCGATCCACATCCGGATCCACCACCTCGCCTCCGTCCGTAATCGCCTGATACACCTGTGGAATAAACACCCGACGCGGGTAGATGTGGGCGTTGCGATGCCCAAAGATTTGCTGCAAGTGCTCGACGGGGCGAAGCCCGCCCCACTGTCCCGCCGCAATCCCGATAAAAGCCACCGGCCGTTCTTCAAACGATTCCGGGAACTTCAGATGGTCAATGAACAGCTTGAGTGCGCCCGGCAAACTCCCGTTGTATTCCGGTGCCACCACCACCAACCCATGCGATGCCAGAATCCGCTCCGCAAACGGCGTAAAACCGGGCGGTTTTTCCGCATAAGCGTCTGGTGAGTAAAGCTCCAACGGCAGGTCCACCAAATCCAGGACTTCCGCGTCCGCCCCGGCTTCCCGATACAAACCCGCCACAATATCCGTCACCAGCCGCGTTTTGCTCCCGCGCCGGTTCGTTCCGCTAATCAGTGTAATCATCTCCCTGCAGTTAGCAGACATTTCGCACCGCGCAAAACCCATTCCCCCCGCTCATTCCTCACTCACACCAAGAATCGCCGGGTCCCCGTAAAGGGTGAACCCGGTGGTCTCCGTAATCCGAACCCGGAGGAGCTGCCCAACATGACGCCCGTCCCCCGGAAACACGACCAAGCGGTTCGTCCGCGTCCGGCCCGCCAGGCGGCTTGGGTTGGTTTTGCTCGGCCCTTCCACCAAAATCTCCACCTCTTGCCCGACCAGCGGCCGCGTCTTTTCCATCGCGATCCGGTCCAAAACCCCGAGCAAATCTTGATTCCGCCGCATCTTCTCGTCCTCATCCACCTGCTCATTCATTCCCGCCGCTGCCGTATCCTTGCGTGGCGAATAGCGGAAGATGAAGGCCTGATCGAACCCGATCTCCTCGACTAAGGATCGCGTTGCCAGATAGTCAGCCTCCGTCTCACCGGGAAACCCGACAATAATATCCGTGGACAACGCCATCTCCGGGCGGGCCTCCCGCAACGCTGCCACCAAACGCCGGAACCGATCCGCCGTATAGCCCCGCCGCATCCGCTTCAGAATCGCGTCGCTGCCCGACTGCAAGGGGAGGTGGACCGACTCGCACAATTTCGGAAGCCGGGCAAACGCCCGCACCAGATCCGAGCGGAACCCGATCGGATGGGGCGAAGTGAACCGAATCCGCTCCAGTGCCGGGACCGCATCCAGCCGCTCCAACAATTGCACAAACGGTGACTTACCATCGACGGCAGGAAACTCATGCCGCCCATAGAGATTCACAATTTGGCCCAGCAACGTCACCTCACGGATTCCCGCCTCCGCCAACCCCTCCACTTCCCTCACAATATCCTCCAACGGTCGGCCGCGCTCCGCCCCGCGCGTGTCGGGCACAATGCAAAAGGAACAGCGCATGTTGCAGCCCTGCATAATCGAGACAAACGCCGTCACCTGGCGCGGTGCCAGCACATGATCCTTGATCGTGTTTTGCGAACCGCTCTCCGCCGAAACATCAACAATCGGTCGGCGCACGAGCGAATCCATATCCTGCAACGCCGGGTCCAGCAGCGAATCCACGTAATCCGCCACTCGATGGAACTGCTGGGTCCCCACCACCAAATCCACTCCCGGCGTTTCCTTCAGTAACTGTCCCGCACGGCTCTGCGCCATGCATCCCATGTAACCCAGAAGCAACCCCCGGCGACGCCGCTTCACCCCCGTAAGGTTCCGCATCTTGGCCAGAGCTTTCTGCTCGGCCTGATCCCGCACACTGCACGTGTTGAGCAGAACGACATCCGCCTCGTCTTCCCGGACCGCCCGCTCATAGCCCCGCGCCAGGAGCTGCCGGGCCACCTGCTCGGAGTCCCGCTCATTCATCTGGCAGCCGTAGGTCTTGATAAAAAAACTTGGCATCGTCGTGGGAGTCTAGCGCGGGCGCGGGCAGGCGAGAAGCCGATTTCATCCCGCTATGCGAAACCCTTTTCAAATCGGAGTTTGCCCGCTAGTTCCGTTGGATGGAACCCGCCGCCCCCGGCAGCAAGCCGCCCCAGATGCGTTACCAACCGCAATTGGACGGCCTCCGCTTCGTCGCCATCTTCGGCGTTCTCCTGGATCACTTCGGCCTCGATATGCCGAGCGAACTCCATTACGGACAACTTGGCGTTCGTCTCTTTTTTATCCTCTCCGGCTACTTCATCACTCTCTCCCTCTGGAAAGAACAGGTCGCGCTCGGCACCGCCGCACGCTCCATCGTGAAGTTTGCCGGCGCCTTCTACCTCAAACGCTTCTGCCGGATCGCCCCCGCCTATTACTTCGTCCTGGTCCTCGGTTTGCTTCTCGGCTACCCGGAAGTCCGTGAAGGCATCTTCTTCCACCTCACCTTCACCACGAACTTCTACATCGTCCAAACCGGAGAATGGCCCGGCGTCGTCTCTTACTTTTGGACCCTCGCCGTTCAGGAACAGTTCTATCTTCTCTGGCCCTTTGTCATTCTCCTCTTTCCCCGCAGCCGATTCTACCCGGCCATGGTTCTCTTCCTTCTCAGTGCCATCCTGTTCCGACTGATCTGCATCGAAACCAACATCCCCGTCATTGCCAAATGGACCATGCTTCCCGGCTGTATCGACTCCTTCGCCGCCGGCGCCATTGTCGCCGGACTCCGTCTCCAAAACTTCACCCTTCGCGCTTTCTCCCTCCCTGCCCGCTGCCTCATCGCCCTCCTCGCCTTCTCTTGCGTCATCTCCGCCCGGGCCCTCGGTTTCCTGCCTGAAACATCCCCCTTCGTCGCCGTCTCTGAAACCCTCGACACCACTTTCCTGGTCTGGATTTTCGTCAACGTCCTGGACGGGCTCCCCGGACCCTTCGGCAAATTCCTCGCCTCCCGCCCCCTGACCTATCTCGGCAAAATCAGCTACGGCCTCTACATCTATCACGTCTTTATCATCGTCATCGTCGATCCCCTTCTTCAGGCCCGCGGCCTCAGCATCCAAGCCGATCCCTGGACCTGTGCCACCATCCTCTCCACCCTCACCATCGCCGCCGCCATCGTCTCCTACCATCTTCTCGAACGTCCGTTTCTTCGCATCAAAGATCATGTGCTTGATTGGGTCAAAGACCGACGAACCAACCTTGCCTAGCCCAACGTGACCTTGGAACCAACAACCGGGTCCATCATTCAACCTCCGGCAAACTCCCTTCCGTCCCGTGGTCAACAGGCTCCCGTGCCTGTCCGGGGCGCGTTCCGCCCAACGCCGTTAAGGAGTATCACCGCCGGGTCAAGTGTCGGCCTTGGCGGCTTATTTAATAATCTCGATCCATGACTCATGGAAACCAAGCACATCTAACACTTCTCTCTGACCGAGCAGCGGAGGCTGTTTTAGACGAATCGCCAACCGATGATTGGGGACATTCTCAATGATGGTGAACTGGGAGCCGTGAGGCTGCCAGGTGAACTTATGTTCCTTCGTTCGCCTGTGGTAGCCCTCAAGATTATTCCTCTTGTTCCAGATCCAGGCAAAATCCTCCTCTGGAAACAGGACGGTATCGAACTCAAAAACCGCAAGTTCAAGCAGATCGTCGGACTTAACCAACACGACCGTTCTGAGATGTTTGTAGTGCTTCCGGATGGCCGACACCCGCTCGTTCCAGATGGAGAGTACCTTTTCACCGAGTTCGTCAGGGTCACATTCACTGACTTCCCGGTCGCCAAACGAGTAAATAGGTGAGTTCCTTCCAGAAATAAGTCGAATCCGTGAGACTGTTGCGGGGTTATCATTCTTGACTGTTTTTGCTCCCCACGCGGTTTGCTCAAGGACCACGTCATCCAGCCCAACGTTAGACGGCTTCCAGCGGGCACCGATCAAACGTGCAAAAATCTGCTCCCAGTCAGTCCCTTCAAGGATGGCTGCGGTGCGGGTGGCGAGGTGATAAACGACCTCACGCCCCAAACCCAAAGCAAAGTCACCCGGAAGCTGATTGAGCGGAAAGGGCGGGCGATATTTTTGGACCGACCTTAGTTTTGGATTTCGCATCGTAGACCTTCGTGCTTTCGAGAAGACGCAATTGCTCGACGCGCTCTCTCCTTTTGCCACGCATTCCCAAGTTCAGAGACTCGAATACCTCGTGAAGGACCGCCTCAGCCACATTCACCGGAAGGCTGTTCCCAACCTGCTTTCTCGTTTGACTATTGGAGCATACAATCTTGAACTGCTCGGGAAATCCCTGCAAACGAAGCATTTCTCTGGGCGTCAGCCGTCGTTCGCCGTTCACCAATAAATAGTTATAAGATGCACCCGCACGAAGCGCGCAGGAAAAAGGATAGGCACTGATGTGCCCGGCCTTGTTCTCGTGCCAAATTGTCGGCTCGTTGGTCGGGGAGACAACACTCCAACGCTTCTCTCGGATCCGATCTGACGCGTAAAAACTTCGAGGCACCGACTTCTCCAGAATCTTGGATAGAGGCGTCATGGGCACGGCCCCGTTGGGCCAGGAAATGTTGTGAAAGTCCCGTAAGCCCACAATCCAAATACGCTCCCGCTTCTGAGGCAGACCAAAATCAAGGGCATTGAGAATTCGATATTCGGTGGAATACCCAAGCTCCTCAAGTGTCTGCAGAATTTTTTTAAGCGTCCGTCCGCCGTTATGTCCCGCCAGCAGCTTCACATTCTCCAGCACAAAAGCCTTCGGGCACTTGGCTTCGATAATGCGTGCGATGTCAAAAAAGAGCGTCCCGCGCGTATCCTCAAACCCTTTCATCCGCCCAATGATGCTGAATGGTTGGCACGGGAACCCTGCCAACAAGATGTCATGATCCGGAACTTCAGTGGCTTTAATCTTGGTGATATCCCCGAACGGCACCTCACCAAAGTTCGCGGCATACGCTTTCTGACAATCCGGATCTATATCACTCGAAAAAACGCACTCTGACCTGACTCCCCTTGACCGGGCTGTTGATTCCATCGCAAATCGAAATCCACCGATCCCACAAAAAAGGTCAATGAACCTCACCGTTGGGGAGTGACGAGGATCCATGTGGTGAATCATGCAGGTGAGCTTTGTCGGTGTTTGCGGCACCGTCAAGGCAACAGCTCCACACGGTCTTACGGTGGAGAAAATCACCGTGGGTTCAACTCCCAACCCCGCCCCCCGCTTTCCATTCACCCCTCCCCATCCTGCAGAGACCGTCTGTGACCGCCGCCGCCCGCACCCTCCCTTCAGGCAACCCTCCACCCTTCCTTTCAGCTCCGGCCCGTGCCATCATCACCGGCTCATGAATACCGGCGCGACACGAAGAGTTCTCCCGATTCACGCCGTCGAAAGCGATCTCCTTGCCGGGCTCCAATCCACCGGCGCCGTCGCTTTGGCCGCACCCACCGGCTCCGGAAAATCGACCCAGGTCCCCCAAATTCTCCTCCGCGCCGGTCTCCTCGATCACGGCGATGTCATCATCCTCCAACCCCGCCGACTCGCCGCCCGCCTTCTGGCCCGGCGCGTGGCTGAAGAACTCAACGTCCGTCTCGGCGATGAAGTCGGCTACCAGGTCCGTTTCGAAAACCGGACCTCCTCCAAAACCCGCATCCGTTTCCTGACCGAGGGCATCCTCACCCGCCGCCTCCTCGAAGACCCCGACCTTAGCGGAGTTGCCGCCCTCATTTTTGACGAGTTCCACGAACGCCACCTTGCCAGTGACCTGGCCCTTGCCCTGGCCAAGCCGCTTCGCCTGCGGCGGCCCGACCTGAAACTGATTGTGATGTCCGCGACCCTTGACATCCGCACCGTCGCTGACTTCCTGAACCCCTGCACCCAGGTCACCGCAGAAGGGCGCACTTTCCCGGTTGAAGTCATCTACCTCCCTCGGAAACTCGATCCCGACCGAGATCCTGTCTGGGAAGCCGCCGCCAACGCCTGGGCCCAAGGTGGATTCACCCCGGCTGATGGTCACGCCCTTATCTTCATGCCGGGCGCCTATGAAATCTCCCGCACCGTTCAAGCCTTGCGCAACCGACGCGAAACCAAAGGCTGGAAAATCCTTCCCCTCCATGGTGAGATGCCCCCGGCTGAGCAGGACGTGGCTGTCGCCTCCGAAGGCAGCCCGAAAATCATCGTCTCCACCAACGTAGCCGAAACTTCCCTCACCATCGACGGCGTCGGCATCGTCATCGACAGTGGCCTCGCCAAAATCGCCCGCTACGACCCACGTCGTGGAGTCGATGCCCTCCTCACCGAGCCCATCAGCCGCGCCTCCGCCGACCAACGAGCGGGCCGGGCTGGGCGCACCCGGGCCGGACGCTGCATCCGGCTCTGGACCGAATACGAAGATCGCACTCGCCGATCGCACGACACACCCGAAATCCGTCGGGTTGACCTCGCCGAAACCGTGCTCCACCTCCATGCCATGGACGTGCCCGATCCGGCCTCTTTCGGTTGGTTCGACCCGCCCGAGCCCATCGCCCTCGACCACGCCACCGAACTTCTCCGTGACCTCGGTGCCCTCGATCCGGACGGGAAGGTCACCCCCATCGGGCAGGAACTTCTTACCCTTCCTCTTCATCCCCGGCACGGCCGAATGCTGCGGGCCGCGCGGGAACTTGGCGTCATCGAACTGGCCTGCGTCGCTGCCGGGGTCACCCAGGGTCGCCCGCTCCTTCTCGGCCGGAATGATAGCAAGCTCGATCAGGCCCGCGAACGACGTTGGGGCGATGCCCATCGGACCGACCTCGCCTGGCCCATCCTCGCGGCACTCGAAGCCGACCACCACCGCTTCGACCTCGGCTTCTGCGAGACCCTCGGCATTCATGCCGGTGCCGCCCGCACCGCCATGGCCGTCGCCCGGCAGTTGGCCGGACTCATGAGCGTCAGTCCCGGCGAGCGCACCTTCGGCCCCGAAGATTGGCGCAACTTCCGCCGTTGCATGATGGCCGGGTTCGCCGACCGCATCGCCCGCCGTCTCGACCGGGGCACCCTGCGCTGCGCCCTGGTCCATGGCCAAATCGGATTCCTTGAACGAGAAAGCCGCATTCGGGATGACCTTTGGCTGGTCGGTACCGAAGTCCGCGAAACCCGCGGGCCTGACGGCAAACTCCAACTCCTCCTCGGCGGTGCCTCCGCCATCGACGAAACCTGGCTCCACCAGGACCAGCCCGAGGGCTGGACCGAGGAAGTCCGCATTGAACTCGATCCCGTCCAAAAAACGATCGTTCGAAAAACCCGGCAGACCTTTCGCGGAATCCTTGCCGGGGAACTCATCCGTCCTGCCGATGACGCGCCCGACGACGCCGCCCGGATTTTGGCCGATGAAGTCCTCGCCGGCCGGTGCCGACTGGAGAACTGGAACCACGAGGTTGAACAATGGATCGCCCGGATCAACCGGGTCGCCGAGTGGTGTCCTGAACTCAATGTCCCTCCGATCACCGACGGAGACAAACGTGCCTTGATCGAACAAATCTGTTACGGAGCGCGCAGCCCGAAGGAAGTCCGGGATCGACCTGTCCTCCCCGCCATCAAGAGCTGGCTTTCACCCACGCAACTGGCCGCCGTCGAAAGCATGGCCCCCGTTCGACTCCCCCTCCCCGGCGGCCGTCCAGCCAAGGTCACCTACCGAGACGATCACGGCCCCGTGGTCTCAGCAAAAATCCAGGATCTCTATGGTCTTGACCGCCCCCTCACCATCGCTGGTGGCCGGGTCACCGTCACCCTGGAACTCCTCGCCCCCAACCTCCGCCCTGTCCAGGTCACCACCGACCCCAAGACCTTCTGGGCCGAGACCTACCCAAAATTAAAAATCGAATTGAAACGCCGCTATCCCAAACACGAATGGCGGTGATCCCCGGGGCCAACCCCCGGCATTGACAAGCCAGGTTCCAGAACTGCGGTCTGCAGAAGATAATGTGGAGGCGGCGGGGGTCGAACCCGCGTCCTCAAGGCAGACTTCGGACGCTTCTACAAGTTTAGCGGCAGAGTAAATCTCGGATTCGGGCTAGCTCCGCCGCCAGCACCCGCATCCCAGCCACCACGTTGGCTCGTCAATCAAGGCCGGTCACTCGCCCTGATTACCGTCCGGGTAAAGACGCCGCATTCCCCTACCCGGAATCGGGGGTGCGACGTTGCGGGTTAATTAAGCCGCAAGAGCCAACTCATCGTTAGCATTTATTGTTTCGGGCCGGAGATTTAACGAGGCCAACCAGCCCAATCCTCGACTTGCCACGCCCGCTTTCTTCCATGAGTCGAAGCCAATACGCCCCCGAAAGATTGCAAGCTGAACCCCAACAACCTACCTTCTCTCCCATGGCCGCGCAAGCCCTCCTTCGCTCCGCCGCCCTCGCGGCCCTCCTCCTCACCCCCGGTTCCCTCCAGGCGATCGAGACCGGCGAAGATCTCGTCCCCGGCCTCGGCGAAGTCATCCCCCTCGAGAAAAAAGACGGTCGGGTGGTTCTCCGCTACGCCACCATGCTCAATCCCGCTTCCATCATCCCGGCCGGAGCCGTTGCCCGGACCGTCTTCACCCTCCCCCGCCCAACCGATGCCGACGTCCGCATCATGC
>CALFVM010000041.1 GCA_937928665.1 uncultured Candidatus Methylacidiphilales bacterium | reverse complement strand
CGAGGCCGCCCGCCTCCGCGACGAAGCACCTCCCGCCCCTTCCACCGCCATCCCCGCCGGCGAAAGGGAACCATGGGCCCGCCTCACCCCCATGTCCGATGCCGACTCGGCTCCCCTCTTCCTTCGCGCCGATCGCGAGGTCCTCGGTCGTTTTGACAACTGCGACCTCATCATCCCCCACGCCTCCGTCTCCAAACACCACTGCGTTTTTGAGCGATCCGAGGGCAGAATGCAGGTCGCCGACCTCAACTCTTCCAACGGCACCTTTGTCAACGGCGCACAAATCCAGGCGTCGGACCTCAACTTTGGGGATGTTCTCCAATTCGGACCTGTCCTTTATCGCTTTGACCCGCCTCACCTTGCCGTCGCCGCCCCCGCTCCTCGTCCGAGTCCCCAGGATAAAAACAGCCGCACCGCCGCCCTCACCATACCACCCGTCCGTTCCTCCTCCAAACTCATGGTCAAACTTCCTCCACGCTACGCGCCGCCACCCAAGGCGGGTTAACTCATGACCCGACCTGACGGCCGAGCCGCCGACCGCCTCCGGACCCTCTCCTTTACGTGGGACGTCGCCCCAAACGCCCTCGCCTCCCTTCTCCTCAAATGCGGCGGCACCCAGGTCATCGCTGCCGTCAGCGTTGAAAACTCCGTCCCCAAATGGAAAGAAAAACAAGGCATCCCCGGCGGCTGGCTGACCGCCGAATACTCCATGCTCCCCTATTCCACCGGTGAACGCAAAGCTCGCGACATCACCCGTGGCAAGCTCGACGGACGCAGCCAGGAAATCCAGCGCCTCATCGGCCGTTCCCTCCGCGCTGCCGTCGATCTCGAAAAAATCGGTCCCCGCTCCCTCTGGATCGATTGCGATGTCCTCGCCGCTGACGGCGGAACCCGCACCACAGCCATCACCGGCGCATTCCTTGCCCTCAAGCTCGCCTGCACGCGGCTCCGCTCCTCCGGCCAGTTGGACTCCGACCCCATTGTCAGCCCCGTAGCCGCCACCTCCGTTGGTCTCTATCAGAGCACCCCCATCCTCGACCTCTGCTACCTCGAAGACCGCGATGCCTCCGTGGACATGAATGTCGTTATGAACGCACGCGGCGAGTTTATCGAACTTCAAGCCTCCGGCGAAGAAGCCACCTTTTCCTCCACCCAGCTCGAACACCTTCTCACTCTTGCCCGCACCGGCATTCACAAGCTCTTTACCTTCCAACAAAAAGCCTGGCGCGCACGGCCCACACCCTGACCGGCCATCCGGCAACCTTCGCTCACTTGCGTCAATTGCCTTTCCGAAATGTGTCAATTTCGTTGCAATCCGCCCATATTTTATTAGCCTCCATGCAGTGATTCTCACCGTCGCACTTCTCGGAGGCCTCGCCCTCCTCGGCCTCGGCTATCGACTCTACCGTCACTACCGGCTCACCCCTCGCGATCGCTGGCTCCGCCGCTACGACGAGCGCCTCAAAAAGAACCACCCGTTCTTCATTTGACCCGCCTCAGACGCCGTCGCCACAGCCCAACGGCCAAAACCGCGCCACACGCCCACGGCACCCAATTGCCCACCTGCTCGAAAACCGTCGGCCCGTAACGGGGCACCACCAGCGTTCCCGCCAGCGTCCCCGCTTTAAACAGACTGCCGTCCCTGGCCTCCCCCAACTGCGCCACCACCACACCCGTGGCCGCTATCTCCGCCGTTACTCCGTTATTTGTTGCCCTCAGCATCGGGCGCCGGAACTCGACACAACGAAACCGTGCGTTGTTCAAATGCTGCCTCGATTGCGCACTTCGCCCAAACCAACCATCGTTTGTCAGATTCAGGAAAACTTCCGGCCGGAAAATCAACGCCCGCCGCGCCACCCGCGACACCGTATCCTCAAAACAAATTAACACCGCCGCCCGCACCCCCGCTGGCTCAATTTCAAAAATTCCCGGCAAGTCGCCCGCACTAAAATTATAGCCCAGCGGTGAAAAACGCCGCAGTGCCGGAAACCGCTCCGTCAACGGCACAAACTCTCCAAACGGAACCAGGTGGTTCTTGTAATAAATCCCCACCCGCTCTTCTCCAACTCGCACCATCAATGCCGCGTTGAACAAACGCTCCCCCGACATGTCGTTGGATCCAAACACCAACTCAAACGGTCGCCCCTCCACCACTCTTCGCACCGCCGCGGAAAACACCGGATCCACAAAAAACTCCGCCGTGATCGGAGTCTCCGGCCACAGCACCACCTGCGGCATCTCCTCTTTCCCCAAACCCTCCAACGCCCCCACCGTCAACCCCTCCAGAACCCCCATCGCCCGCCACGACGGCTCCGCTGGCGCGAAACGCGACACCGGGATTGAGGGCTGCACCATCAAATACCGCAACTCCTTCCCCGACCGCGGTGCCCCTAATAAACAGGCCACCCCATAAAGAAAGGCACCCCCCACGAAAAACATCGCCACCGAAAAATCCAAATGCGTCTTCGGCCTCTGCTTGGCCTCCACCTCCAAATGCAGCCGCCGCAACGTCACCGCCAAAATCAACGCCACAAACATCACCAGCCATGACACCAGTGCCACGCCCCCCAAATCCGCTATCTGAATCATGGCCACCACCGGTGCCTGCGTCACTCCCAAATCGTTCCAGGGGAACCCCGTC
>CALFVM010000040.1 GCA_937928665.1 uncultured Candidatus Methylacidiphilales bacterium | reverse complement strand
CAGGCTGGCCAGCGATCAGCCGGTCCGATGACCGATTCCGCAGACGTTCTGATTCTCCGGCATTTGTTTGCCCCGGGGCACCCGTTTGTCAGCGGGTCAGCTTTAGCGGAAGCGTTGGGTTGTTCCCGGACGGCGATATGGAAACGGATTGAGGGTCTGAGTCAGGCAGGGTATCGAATTGAGGCTCGGCCGCACGCGGGTTATCGATTGGCGGAGGTGCCGGATATTCTGGTGGCGGACGAGATTCGGGCACGGCTTCCGGGCAACCCATTTGCGGGGGGTCTGGTCGTTTTCCGGGAGACGCGGTCGACCAATGATATCGTCCTGCGGGAGGCGGAGCATGGGGCGGCCCATGGGTTTAGTGCTCTGGCGGAAAGTCAGACGGCAGGGCGGGGAAGGCTGGGACGGCGCTGGCTTTCCGCTGCCTCCCGGGGACTTTGGTTTTCGGTCTTGTTTCGAAATACGGGAGCGGGAATGCTGCGCACGCCGCAAAGTTTGACCATGTTGGCTGCTGTGGCGGTGGCGCGTGCGCTGGATGCGCATCTGGCTCGGCCAGCCGGGATCAAGTGGCCGAACGATTTGCTTTTGGGGGGGCAAAAAGTGTGTGGCATCCTGGTGGAGGCTCGAATGGACGCCGACCGGCTGCATCATGCCATTGTGGGCATCGGATTGAATGTCAATCACCGGACGGACGACTTTCCAGAGGAACTGCGGACTGGAGCCACCTCGATGTTGTTGGAGGATGGGCGGGAACGGCGGCGGGCGGATGTGTTGGTATCTATTTTCGAGCAACTGGATCGGGCTGCCCGACTGGGCGGATCGGAGCTGGCCGGAGCCTGGCGAGAGCGGTGCGAGACGGTGGGCGCGTTGATCCGGGTGCAGACGGTCGATGGCGTGCGGGAGGGACAGATGGCGGGAGTAACGGAGGAGGGACATCTCCTGTTGCGTGGGCCGGCGGGGGCAATGGAAACCCTGGCGGCGGGATCTCTGCTTTGATCAATCGTCAAGAGAGAGGTCAACCATCAGTTCGGCGGCGATCTGTTCCAACTCCGTGCGGAGAGCGGCTGTATCGCAATCAGGTGGCAGATGAAGGCAGGCGTCGGCATGGAAGAGAGAGCCGCCCGCCATGGGTGCACTTTCCGTGCGGGTGTCAAGCGATTCAACGTTGACGCGATAGAGGGCCAGGGCCCGGCTGATTTGGCTGATAATTCCAGGCCGGTCGTTGCCGACAAGATGGAGTCGGAACGTGCGGCCACCGGTGGTTCGGTGGGGGTGCTCGCGTTGAACGGCGATCGTCAGGCCGATCTGCCCGTGGAGGGCGTGGAGGGCGGCAAAGAGACCGTCTTCGCGGTCATGGGGAATTTCGGCGCGAAGGATGCCGGCGAAGCGTCCCCCGAGGTTGCACATCCGGCTTTCCAGCCAATTACCGCCGTGTTCTCGGATCGCGGAAGCAACCGACTCGACCAGGCCCGGCTTATCTTCGCCGATGATCGTCATGACAAGAGCGCGTGTGGACACGGTGGAAAGTGTAGGGTGCGGCGGGTCGGGTGCAAGCCGGGGGTGGGGTGAGGAGTAAAAGAATGGGTCGGGCCGGATGTTTTCCCGGTTGGCGTTGGCCGATTTGCGGTTAGGGTTTGGGTCGAGTGAATAGTGTGTCCGCCTCCGGTAACGGAGCCCCTGAACATCTTCTCCGTGCCCTGCCCCAGCTCCGGACGAAGCTAAACTTGAAGGTTTATCTGGAGATTGTGCGGCCCGGGTTGGAGGAGGTGGACCGGTGCATTCGACATCAGGTGGAAGCTTTTGATCCCGGGATTGTGGGCTACGTCGAATATGCCGCGGAGAGCAGCGGCAAGCGGATTCGTCCGGCCCTCGCACTCCTGGCCGGTTCGGCAACAGGGAGGTCGCGGCAGGACCATGTGGACTTGGCGGTGGTGGTGGAGTTGATTCATTTGGCTTCCTTGATCCATGACGATATTCTGGACAATGCGGAAATCCGGCGGGCGAGGCCCACGGTGTTCAGCAAGTGGGGAGCCGATTTGTCGGTGCTGCTTGGGGATTGTCTTTTCGCCCATGCGTTGAGGCTTTGTGCGGCTTTGCCGGTCCGGGAGGTCAATCGTTTGATTGCCGATGCGGCTTATGAGGTGTGCGCTGGAGAGATTCTCCAAATGCAGCGCCGGTTTGATCTAAAGCTGGGCTTAACCGACTACTTAAAGATTATCGGCATGAAAACCGGGGCACTGTTCCGAGTGGCTTGTGAGGCGGCGGCGGGTCTAAATGAAGTCCCGGCCCACCATGCCGAGGCTCTGCGGATTTACGGAGACCACCTCGGGGTTGCCTACCAGATTTATGATGATTGCCTGGACCTCTTTGGAACCGAGGAGCATTCGGGAAAAACGCTGGGAACCGATTTGAAAAAAGGAAAGTTTACCCTGCCTCTGATTCACATGCTCGGCCAACTGGAGCCCGGGGCAGTGGCGGGGGTTTCTGAAACGATCCTGCACGGGGACGAAGCGGAGCGGCTGGGGTTGCTACGTCAGATTATTGATGCGGGAGGCGTTCGCTCTTCGCTCCGCAAGGCCAACGAACTGCTTGAGCGGGCGGGCCGGAGCCTGGAGGTCCTGCCGGAGTCCGCTGCACGGGAAGCTCTGGCATCCCTGCCGCGGGCCTTGGCGGATCACCTCGCGACACTGGAGACCTGACGGGGTTCAGCTTTCGGCTTTCCCGAACGGGGTGGGAAGCTCTAGCTTGCCGCGCATGGAGCCGGAACGGAGCCCCCCCGGCGGCGACACCCTCACTGACGAAACTCTCGTGCGCCTGTGTCAGGCGGGCGATGTGACCGCCTTCGACAGACTGATCCTCCGGTATAAGGAACGGCTGTATGGGGTGCTTTACAACATGACATCCAATCATGAGGACACCAACGATTTGTTGATGGAGACTTTTGATAAGGCCTTTCGGAGCCTGAGCACTTTCAAGGGGGACGCCTCTTTTTACACATGGCTCTACCGGATCGGAGTGAATCGGGCACTCAACCATTTGGAGAAGAGGAAGCGACGCCGGGGCGATCTGAGCTTAAACGAAATTGATTGGGAATTGGACGAAAGAAAGGAGTGGGCCGATTCTCCTCTGCGGACAGATCCGGAGCGGAAGGCGGAATTGCATGAGCTGCAAATTAAATTGAACGAATCCCTGCAAAAGCTGTCTGATGAGCATAGGACCGTGGTTGTTCTCTCAGACATTGAAGGATTGCCTCATGCGGAAATCGCAGCCATTCTTGGCATTTCCGAGGGCACCGTGAAGTCGAGGTTGCACTACGGTCACAAGCAGCTACAAAAGCTCTTGGCGGGTTACCGCGGGTAAGGAAGCAGGAACATCATGACAGAGCAAGAATTGCAAAAGTTGTTGAGGATGAAGCGATTGGAGAGCCCTGGTCCTCAGTATTTTGAGGCGTTCCTGGGTGAGTTCCACCGCTACCAACGCTCAGCTCTTTTGGAGGATTCGAAGGTGGCCCCTTCCT
>CALFVM010000039.1 GCA_937928665.1 uncultured Candidatus Methylacidiphilales bacterium | reverse complement strand
ATTCGTGGCGACGATTTTCCAGGTTACAATAAGCCCTGCTCGAAGCTCTGGAATGCATGGCGAGCGGGTGTTCCAATTATTTGCGGGGAAGAAATCTCCTTTGCGGAACAGCGCAGAAGCGAATGGGATTACATTCAGGTGATGGATCCAGTCGATTGCCTTCAGCAACTGCGACGTCTTAAGCATGATGTAGATTTCAGGATGAAGTTTATTGAAAATGGCAGGATGAGAGCAGATGAATGCTCGCCAGGCATCATCGGGGATACGTGGCGAGAAGAAGTGACAAAATTCATAGTGCCTCTCTGGCACAGATGGAACAAGAATACCGCTCTATTTCAAACAAGATTTAAAGTATTGAGAGGATGCCGGGCTTTGCTACGTAACATTAGAGCCTTTGGTCGACGCACGTGGCATAATGATCTCCGTTCCGGGACAGACCAAAAGTAGAGTTACGTCCTTTGATTGTTATTGTTTGTTGGGTTGAAGTTGTCTGACATAGCGGGGGCCGTAGGCCGGAGCGGATTCAGACAACTTTCCGCGAACTCATCGGGGGTTTGATACTCCAGCGAGCTTTGCGGACGCTCTGGGTTATAACCGCAGCCAAGATTTAGCCTTCATTCAACGATAAATCCTTCCAGCAGTGCTGCCTTGGCCAACTGGACATCAGCGGTCAAAAAACGATGTCCGGTAGGTCTCTCCTGAAAAACCACGAGCGCAGCCGCCAACTGAAAGGCATCCCCCGTGCGGAGCGGATGCACCCGGAGTAGCCGAATCGCCCGATCCCGCACTTCCGGTGAAGCTTCCACTTCCATCCAAGAACGCGACAGCACCGCTGCTTTCTCCCTTGCCAAGGCGGCCTGATCCTGACCCATCATTCCCTCTCGGATCCGTCGTGATAATGCGGATTCCACTTCAACCACGGTTCCAAACCATACAATCACCAAGGGATCGGAAACGAGATGCGCTTCACGCCGGGTCGAATCCGGCTCCTCACAAAACAGAGGCACAAGTGCTGATGTATCCCAAAAGGCCATTGCGTCAGCGCCCGTCACGATCTTCAGTAACAGCCGCTGCTACGGACGCTCCGCACCGCCCTTTCGGCATCGCTAGGAAGGCTTGAGGATTACACGCCTCCTTTGGGAGGACCACCAAACCCCGTGCCGCAAGCCCGGCCACCTCAGGGGGCAATTGATGGGTTTCCACCTTCTCCAAAATCGCGACAGGTCGTTGATGTTCGGTGACGACCACCCGATGGCCACGTTGAACCTTCTCGAGATACCCACTCAAACCGTTCTTCAACTCGGTTACACTAGCTGTTTTCATTTGGCTAGTTTAGCTTTCTACGCCAACCAGTCAAGTTTGGTTGACGTTTTCGCCAAAGCCGATCGATTCCCACAAGCACCGTCGCATGGCTTCCGCATCAAAGTTCTGCCGCGCACACCCCACGATACCTGGCAGCATTTTATGCCGGATAGCAGCATCCGCCAATAACCTGCCACCCCCGAAGTCAGCTTTCTCAATCACCACCTCTGAACCCCTCTCCGCCAACGAAGAACAAGGAACCAAGAACCAACCACCTTCCCCCCCCCCCTGCCCGTTTACCCGCAACCCCACATCATATCTTTCCGCCATTTTCATCACGCTCGATTCCGGGTGGCCCATGACGATCGGGGGAAGTCCCGCAGCGAGATAGGTGATAAATTTTGTCGGGAAACTGAAGCGGTTATATCGTGGATCTTCGTCATCTAAGGACATGGGAATGAAGCCCCAATCACAATCGCGCAACGCTTCAACAAGCTCCCGCTCTGGCAGGTTGCCATGCTCGATCATCCAGCCTGAATCGAACCATGGCCGGTCCGCATAGGAGTGGGCACCGAAGAAATGGAGTTCCACAAGAGTTGTGATTTGTTCTTGGTTCTTGGTTCCTTGTTCTTGGTTCTTGGTTCCTAGTTCGTAGTTCTTGGTTCCTAGTTCTTTGTTCTTGGTTCCTTGTTCTTGGTGCTTGGTGCTTGGTTGATTGAGAAGGCGGATGAACGTTTCAAATTCCTTTTCGACCAAGATGGTGCCGGCGTAGGCGATTTTTATTTTTCTTGGTGCTTGGTTCTTCGTTCTTGGTTCTTCGTTCTTCGTTCCCGGTTCTTGGTTCTTGGTTCTTCGTTCTTGGTGCTTGGTTCCTAGAGACTTTAAATAATCGAAATCCTCTGGTTCGAGTCCTTGGTGTAGCATCTGAATTCCTTTGGCTCTGGTGCGCTTTTCCAATTCGTTCAACATCGGATGCGATGTGGCGTCGCGGGTGTCGGCTTGGGCATAGATCGCCTCCTGCATTCGCGCCATCCGTTGAACCCGTTCCTCCCCCCAAAGTTTCCCATGTCCATGCACATCCGGAAAATCCTGAATGGTCGCGTGAACACGAAACAGAGAACGCTGAGACTTGAAAGCTGAAACCTGATGAAGAACGAGCCAGAGCGGGAAAATGCTAAAGTCGTGTGGGATCATCCAAATCGCATCTGGTGTTACCTGCTGGATGGTTTTTTGCAGAGAACGGACCGCCCAAGGTGCCCAAACATGCTCCATCAGCCATGCTTTCGGCCGGGTCCACTTCCGTGCCGGCATAAGCTTACCGGGGGGACACGATCTGAAACTTGAAACGTGAAAGCCGAAACCTGAATCCTGTTCTGAATGCCGCAAGGCAGAACCAGGAACCAAGAACGAAGAACCACGAACACTCCCCCGACAACTCCACCAATGCACCTCGCCCGGGAATCCCTTGAGCATCTGCCGGATCACTGCCGGGCCGCCGCCGGGAGCGTCGGGAGGGAAATCGGTGGCGACTAGTAGTTTCATGTTCTTGGTTCTTGGTTCTTGGTTCTTGGTTGTTTATTTGCGGTCGGAGCGGAGGAGGTAGGCGATGAAGCCTCCAATTTTTGCGCGGGCGTGATCGGCCTGTAAGTAAATCTCGTCGAATTTGTCCTTGGAAATGTAGCCTTCGTCGAGAGCAACATAGAGCTGGCTTTGAACTTCGGACGCTGATCTCTGCGCGTAGCGCAGAAACTTGATAAACTCTGCGTTCGACCCGCCATCAAAGCCTTCTGCGATGTTGTGCATCACGGAACCGGCGGCGCGGGTGATCTGATCTTTCAAACCGTAGTCCTTGGCAAAATGGGGTTGTCGCGTGGCTGCATAAACCAAACGGGATAATTCACGCCCAGCTTGCCAACCCTCAATTTCCTCAAATCGCTCAATTTTCATAGCAACAACCAACAACTAAGAACCAAGAACTACGAACCAAGAACAAGGAACTAAGAACCAAGAACTACGAACTACGAACCAAGAACTTTTCCAAAATTCTCCCTCACCTTTTTCCCATAATCCTCCCAAGAGAAGCCGCAACGGGAGCGGGCGGCGGCGCGCTGGCCGAGGGCAAAGGTTTTTTCCCGGTCGGCCTTGGCTTCCTCCAA
>CALFVM010000038.1 GCA_937928665.1 uncultured Candidatus Methylacidiphilales bacterium | reverse complement strand
AACAAAAAAACATAGCCGACCGCTGCCAGCGCCGAAAACACCGCATCCTCCCACACCGCCAACGTCTGCCCCCTCTGCACCACTGGCAACTCCCGGCCCGTCACCGACGCCGCCAAAAATAAACCCACCGCGATCGAAAATGTAATCGCCCCACCCAAAGCCAGGCGCGGCAGCCCCACCGTCATCCGGTTCTTGAACACATCCAGCACCCCATTGAGCAAAGGCACCCCTGGAACCAGAATCATCCCTGGAGCCACCAATGCCAAAACCGGGTCCGCCTCCCAGCCCAATGCCATCGCACCCGCTCCGGCTAAACCCGCCGCGAACGCACCCGCAAAAACCGCCAGAAACACATTCACCCCGCACCTTCCCATCTCCTGCCGCACTCCCATCGCCACCGCCCCGGCTCCCATCGCCAATCCCGCCGTAGCCCAATCCCCTCCAAACAAACGCGCTAAACTACCCGCCGTCACCCCGATCGCCACCACCACCGCCCATCGGTTAAACTCCAAAGGCCGTCGTTCCCATGCATCCAGAGCCCGACCCGCTTCCTCCAATTCCACACCCCCCCGATCCGCCTCCTCCAACAACCGCTCCAGCGCATCCAACGCCGCCACGTTCACCGCCAAAGCCGGAAGCCGATGCCCCACCTTGGTCCGAAAACCATCCCCGCTTACCACGGTCACCAACAGCGTCTCGTAGGTCACCATCACATGGGCCTCGCCTCCAAACGTTCGCGCAAACCGGACCATCGCCCCCTCCACCTCCTCCGTCTCCGCTCCGTTCTGCATCAACAACCGTCCCACTTGCAGTGTTCGGTGCGCCAGCAACCCAGCCTCTGCCACCGTCTGTCGCCGCTCCCTGTCTTCTGCCACGCCCCGGGATTCTTCCCGAGCCCGATTCACCTGGCAACCCTTTCGCTCCCAATCCACCTTCGTTAAACTTTTCCTTGTTTCCACGTAAATTATAAGCCACAACCCTTCTATAACGATTCCTAAACCCACCGTCATCCGGTCTTCATTAACGGAAACCCATCATGTCTGACTCATCCGAAAAACGCTCCATTATCCTCCTGGCGCTATTGATCGTCGCCTGCGCTATCTTCGGCTACCTCATCCACGAGCACGACAAACACCTCCACGATCTCGTTCGTAAAGCCCACGAACAAGACGTTCGCCTCCAGGAACGCATCGTCACTCTCGAGAAAAAAATCACCGCCAAGGCCGAGCAGACCATCGAGGCCATTGAATAACCCAATCGTGGAGAAACTCATGACCCACCACCTCGCATCGCGTCGCATCCGCTCCCTCGGCCAGGGTGCCGTCGAATACATTTTAATCGTCGGACTCATCTCCCTCCTGATCTTCCTTGCGGTTAAATACCTCGGGCAAAATATCAACCAGGCCTTCGATAAGGCGGCCGACGACATGGGTGCGATCAACAGTTCGGCCACCGGCTGATCCGTCGCGCCCTCCGAGCGGTCCCGGTTCCCCGCCCGGCCGCGAAGACCCTTTGTGATTGCGCCTGCTTTCCAACCTCACGCGGGATCTCTCAGCCCTTGGCTCTGTGCCTGGGTCGGTTTCCTTTTTGTCCACCTTCCGTCTCTCTCCGGCCAAGCCCCCTCACCCCCCGCCTCCTCCGCTATTCCCGCTAACGAAACCGTCCTCACCCTGGACGTCGGCGAAAAAAAATCCCTGACCCTCAAAGGCCCTGCCCGCCGCATCAGCCTCTCCAACCGCGGCGTCGTCACCCTCTTCATGCCCGAGCCTAAAACGGTCGTCGCCACCGGTGCCTCCTCCGGCTTCACCGAAATGCTCGTCGAATACACCGACGGCACCATCGAACGCACCGGCTGGCGCGTCGTCGGAGCCACCCCAAAATTCATCGAAACCCTCGCCGGCGAACTCGAAAAATACCTCGAGCCCGTCGGCAACGTCCAAGTCGCCGCCGCCAATGACAAAATCCTGCTCACCGGTGCCGTCGAAAGAGAATACCAGCCCTACTACGAACAAATCGTCGCCATGTTCCAGGACGTCGTCGTCAGCCTCGTCACCTTCACCGACAAATCCAAAGAAACCCTCGTCGAAGAACAAAAAGAGCAGGAACAACTCAAGGCCATCGCCATCACCACCCCCGGACCCAAAAGCGTCCTCTCCGTCGGCTCCGCCACCGACATCGTCACCGACGCCCGGACCGAGCAGGGCGTCCAAAAAGTCAACTTCTACCTTGGCGACACCCTCATCGGTGCCTCCGCCACCGGCCAACCCTTCAGCTTCTCTTGGAAACCTGCTGCCGCCGGCACCTACCAAATCACCGCCGAGGCCGTCACCACCACCGGACGTCTCGTCCGTTCACCCCCCGTCACCGTCACCGTCACCCGCCCCTCCGTTACCATCGTCGCCCCTGCCGCCGACGCCCAAATCCCTATCGGCCCCCCCATCCGCGTGTCCGCCCGCGCCGAATCCTCCGCCGGCGTCGCCCAAGTCCAATTCTTTGTCGAACTCCTCCAACCCGAAAGCGGTTCCGGAGCCGCCACCGCCACCATCCCCGACGGCTCCTCTCCCGTCGGCAGCCAGGACACCTCCACCTCCTCTTCTAACCTTGCCGCCGGACGCACCTCCCTTGGCATCGACACCGTCGAACAAGACGGTTGGAACGCCACCTGGAACCCCACCACCCCGGGCCTCTACCAGCTCCAGGCCGTCATGACCGACGCCCGCGGCGAAACCTTCAGCTCCGGCACCGTCAACCTCCGCGTCGCCGGCCAAATCATCCAAGTCGATGCCGAAGTCGTCGAAATCGACCGCGACGCCGCCTCCAGCCTCGGCGTCCAATGGTTCACCGGCCAGTCCGGCACCTGGCAGGTCCTCGGCAACGCCGGCGTCTCCAGCAACAACCTCTCCACCCTCTTCTCCACCACCCCCACCAGCACCGGCTCCCTCGCCCTCACCACCCAATGGGACTTCAAAGCCCTCATCGAAAAAGGCGTCGCCAAATTCCTCGCCGCCCCCAAACTCACCGTCCAATCCGGCAGCAGTGCCAGCTTCCTCGTCGGCGGTGAAATCCCCATCGTCTCCGTCACCGCCAACAGCTCCAACGTCGATTACAAACCCTTCGGCACCCAGCTCACCATCTCCCCCGTCGTCAAATCCGACGACGACATCTTCATCAACCTCACCGCCATCGTCAGCACCATCGACGACAGCATCATCGTCCAGGGCAACCCCGCCCTCAAAAAGAAACAGGCCACCACCAACCTCACCGTCAAGAGCGGCCAACCCTTCGCCGTCGCCGGCCTCTTCTCCACCGAAGAAACCGTCAACGACTCCAAACTCCCCCTCCTCGGCGACATCCCCGGCCTCGGTTACCTCTTCAAATCCACCCAGAAATCCACCCGCAACCTCGAAACCGTCGTCTTCATGACCCCAAAAATCGTCCGCCCCGAAGACGCCGGCCACGCCTCCGCCTCCCCCGACATCCAACGACTCATGCAACAGGAAGTCGCCCGACGCCAGGCACTCCAGGCCGAACGCGAGAAACTCCAACAACAGAACCCCGCCCGCCCACCCGCCCCGGCCGCCCAACCCACCCCGACTTCCCCCCGACCCAACATCGCCCCTGCCAAGCCTGCCACCCCCTCCCGGCCCGCCCCCGCCCAACCTTGAACTCCTCCCTCCCATGCCGGCCTCGATTGACATCC
>CALFVM010000037.1 GCA_937928665.1 uncultured Candidatus Methylacidiphilales bacterium | reverse complement strand
TCACCGGCATCGCCGACGCCTTCATGGATTCGGTCCCCATGGTTGCCATCACCGGACAGGTGGCCACCACTGCGATCGGGCGGGGCGCGTTCCAGGAAACCGACGTGTTCGGCATGACCCTGCCCGTGGTCAAGCACAGCTACCTGGTGATGAATCCGGCCGACATCCCGCGGGTGGTCAAAGAAGCGTTCCACATCGCCAAGTCCGGCCGACCCGGCCCGGTCCTCATCGACATGCCCAAGGACGTCCAGAAAGCCATGGCGCCGGCCATCTTCCCGGATAAAATCGAACTCCGCGGCCTCGAACCCGAATACAAAGCCGACGACCTCGCCCTCAACGAAGTCCTCGGCCTGATCGAAAAAGCCGAGCGGCCCATGCTCTACGTCGGGGGCGGCATCATCACCTCTGACGCCGCCGCCGAACTCCGCAAGTTCGCCGAAGCCACCGACATCCCCGTCACCACCACCCTCATGGGCATCGGCTGCTTCCCGGAAACCCACCCGCTCTCCGTCAAATGGCTCGGCATGCACGGCACCGTCTACGCCAACTACGCCGTTGACCAGTGCGACCTCCTCCTCGCTCTCGGCGTCCGGTTCGACGACCGCGTCACCGGCAAGGTCTCCGAGTTCGCCAAACGTGCCACCATCGTCCACATCGACATTGATAACTCCGAGCTGAACAAAAACAAAACCGTCCAGCTCCCCATCCTTTCCGACGTCCGTTACGCCCTTCACCGGCTCAACGCCATGATCGCCGCCGAAGGCCGCAAGCGGAAAACCTTCCCCGCCTGGCGTCGGCAAATCGACCAATGGAAACAGGAGCACCCGCTCAAAATGTGGCCCGTTCCCGGCCGCATCATGCCCCAGGAAGTCGTCCGCGAACTCCACCGCCTGACCAAAGGCGAAGCCATCATCTCCGTCGGCGTCGGTCAGCACCAAATGTGGGCCGGCCAATTCTACGACTACGCCCACCCCCGCAGCTTCCTGAGTTCCTCCGGCCTCGGCGCCATGGGCTTCGGCTACCCCGCCGCCCTCGGCGCGAAAGTCGCCTGCCCTGACCGCGAAGTCATCGACATCGATGGCGACGGTTCCTTCCTCATGAACGTCCAGGAATTGGCCACCGCCGTGGCCGAGGACATCCCCGCCAAGGTCATCATCCTCAACAACCAATACCTCGGCATGGTCGTTCAATGGGAAGATCGCTTCTTCGAAAGCAACCGCGGCCACACCTTCCTCGGCGACCCGCGCAACCCCAACCGGATCTACCCGGATTACCTCCCCATCTGCGCCGGGTTCGGCGTTAAGGCCGAACGGGTCATTGATCCCAAAGACCTTCTCCCCGCCCTCAAACGGATGCTGGCGGCCAAGGAACCCTACGTCCTCGATGTCATGGTTCCCTACACCGAGCACGTCCTCCCCATGATCCCCGCCGGGATGACCGTTGCCGACATCATCACCGAACCGATGGAAGCCGGAGCCGCCGCGCTTCAGGGCGACGTTCCCGGTTAATCCACACAGATCTCCACCCGCGCCACACCCGGCGGGATCGTCCGCCAGGCTAACTCCGCCCGGGCTCAGGCCTCGTCCTGCGCCGCGTCGGCTTCCGTGCTGACGTGGCAGGTGAGTTTCCGTCCCTTGAAATCAATCCCGTTCAACTTTTTCAGGGCGATCCGGGCGGTGCTTTCCGCCACGTCCACGTAACTCCGCTTCGTCTTGATGAAAATCGCGCCAATAGCTGACTTGGGTGCTTTCGTCATCCCCGCAATCACGCCCACCACATCACCGGGTGCCACCTGATGGTCCCGTCCCACATTGAGCACCAGCCGGATCTTGCCCGCCTCGTGCGATGCCGCCCGGACCGGCTCCGATTCCCGGTCTTGCTGTCGTGACGATGAACGCCCCCGGCGGGTCGCCTGATCACGGTCTTTGGCGCGGGTTCGCGACTGCGGCGCATCCCGAAAATCAGGCCGATCCCGCTCCATCCGCCGTGGCGCGGGTTCCGGTTCGGGCACCGGTTTGGCCGAACCCACCCCTTCCTGGATATAGTGAATCAGGGCCGAGGAAATATCGGTCGGGGCGAAACCCTGTTCCAGCAAACGGTCGACCAGATCATCGTGTCGCGTGAAATCGCCCTTTTCCAAAAGCTCCCGCAGCGACTCAAAGAAAACATTCCGGCGCTTTTGTTCCACTTCTTCAGCCGAAGGAATCCGCTCCCGTTTGATCCGGCTTTTGGTCGAGCGAAGGATGAACTGAAACTTGTGAATCTCCCGGCCGGAGACAAACGTAATCGCCTTGCCGCTCCGGCCCGCCCGGCCGGTCCGGCCGATCCGGTGCACGTAATCCTCCCCGTCATTCGGAAGGTCGTAGTTGAAAACCACCTCAATATTATCGACATCCAGACCTCGCGCGGCCACATCCGTCGCCACCAGAAACTCCAGTGCCCGGCGGCGAAACTTGCCGATCACCCGCTCCCGCATCGCCTGGGTCATGTCCCCATGCATTTTGTCCGCGCCATACCCGCGCGCCACCAGATGCTCCGTCAGCTCATCCACCATCATCTTGGTCGCACAAAAGATGATCCCGAACTTGATGTCGTGGAGATCAATCAACCGGCACAGCACATCGACCTTCGAGCGGCGATCCACCTCGTAATAAACTTGTTCAATGTCCGGAATGGTCAGAGCTTCCGACTCAATCTTGAGCGTTTGCGGATTGCGGGAGAACGATTTGACCAGCTCCTGAATGGCGCGGGGGAGCGTCGCGGAAAACAGCACCGTCTGGCGGGTCGGCGGGCTCTTGGCCAGGATCGTCCGGATATCCTCGATGAATCCCATGTCCAGCATCCGATCGGCTTCATCCAGAATAATCATCCGGATGGCATCGAGTTTGAGCGTCCCCCGCTCCAGATGATCCATCAGACGGCCGGGCGTCCCGATGACAATTTGCGCCCCCTGACTCAGACCGCGGAACTGCCGGTCATAGGATTGCCCCCCGTAAATTGGCAGTTCCCGCACGCCTCTTTTGAAGCTGGCCAACTTGGCCACCTCCTCGGCCACCTGCACCGCCAACTCCCGCGTCGGACACAGAATCAGAACCTGGGTCGCCCGCAAACTGGGATCGACCTTCTGAATGGCCGGCAGCGCAAACGCTGCGGTTTTGCCCGAGCCCGTCTGCGATTGGCCCACCACATCATGCCCCTCCAGCAGAACCGGGATGGCTAGAGACTGAATAGGCGACGCTTCTTCAAAGCCCATCTTTTCCACCGCACGGAGGAGATCAGGCTCAAGCCCAAGTTCGTGAAACGGCCGTTTAATCATGAGGCGGGAGTATGGGGATAACCTCGCGATACGGAAGGACGATCGCAACCCGGTCCTAGCCGGACGATGAGTCTTTCCTTCCACTTTTGGTGCCCCTGCCCGATACGGGGCCCCAGGGCCGTGCGTCTAACTCCTCTCGCCCACCCGTCCGCGGCCTGCCTTGATTTTCGCCCGGTGTCGTTTGCTATCGACCTGGGCCCGCTTTTTTGCCGCGCTGCGGCGCGCTAGTTGCCGCCGCTTTTTCGAACGGGCGGCTGCCTCGGCCAGACCAAGCTGGGTCCGGGCCGACCGGAGTTGTTCAAGCAACCGGACTCGCGCCCGATCTCGGTTCTCTGCCTGGGTCCGTGCTTCGTCCGCCCGCAAAACCAGCCCGGTCGGTCCATGGCGGAGGATAACAGCCGTGGCGACCTTGTTGACATTCTGCCCGCCGGGGCCGCCCGAGCGGACGAACTGCTCCTCCAGTTCCCCGGGCTTCCAGCCAAACTCAGCCAAAGCGGCGGCAAATTCCGCGTCGGTCACGGGAGTCCGGACCTTTCCTCATGCTCTGTTGTCAGGACTCCGCCCGCCACCAGGGCGGAGTAGAACTGGTACAAATCTTCCCGGGCGGCTTTATCCCTCAGCGTCACGCAGCCCTTGCGCACCACCGCATCGGCTTCTCGCCGACGGTCCAGTGAAAGAAAAAGCTGAGCCAACTCCTTGTAGGCGTCGGCCTCTTGGGGATGGTATTTGAGAATTTTCTGATATTGCTTCACGGCATCCTCGCCCCGGCCTTGTTTCCAGTAGTGCCGGGCCAACGGGAAGAGTGGCGGTGGCGTGTAATGATGATCCTCGGGAAATAGCATCCGCACAAAAGGCGTCACGATCAGATGGGCCAGCGGCCGGGCCACCAGCACGGCACCGGCCAGCATCAACCCAAGCCCGATCAAGGCTTTAAACACCGTCGCAACGATCTCGTCGGCGTCGCCACCCCCAATCTCGTGCAGCAAAAACAGACCCGCCCCCACCAGCACCGCGCCCGGCAAAACCCGTCGGAACCACGGAATCGTGTCATCCCAGGCCATCAGATCATCCTAGCCTTGAAGCCACTGCACGCAAGATCAGCCCGCATCGACCCCGGACAAGCGGTGATCCTAGGCGATCATAAGTTTTCTCCACAATTGGGCGCAGTCCGACTTCTAACCAACAACCGGCTCCTCGGTTTTACTTGTCCTCCCGCCGACCTTTGATTTAAATCCCACAAGTTCTTTGTTACAGGCACCAATCCGTCGGCCTAGGAAAGCAGGGTGAAATTCCCTCACTGTCGCGCAAAGGTCAAAGTCCGGGTTCGAACCGGCGGAGAAAACCACACCGCACCTGAAATGGTGCACCGGCGGCGCATGACCGTCCGTGTGGGGGGAGTTCTTTCTTCAACACGGGGGAGAGACTGTCCGAAATCGTCCCCGTGAAATATTGGAGAAAGAAAACCTATGAACGCTGCCTTTCGGCTCCGGGGCTTCGCCCTGATCAGCCTTGCCTCAATCTCGTCCGCCTGGTCATCCGTGACCTTGCTGGATTCAAGCTATTCGCTATCAACCTACCACGCGCATTCGGTCAGTTCCTCTGCCATTGTCTCCTTTGATTGGGACAGCTCGGACCGGGTTTATTACCAGACCTCCACCACATCCTTTACCTTCGGCGGTCTTTACCGTTGGGACGGGACCACTCAAACCACCGCCGTCAGCGGCTCCGGCGATTTCTCTGGGGCCAGCGTGGTTCGGATTGGCGATAACGTTTATTATAACACCAGCGACTTCACCAACCAAAAGGTGTTCAAATACGGTCCCCTTAGCGGATCACCGTCTTCTGCGCTCATCTCGACTGCGGAGAACTACGGGCTGCACCGCCGCGGTGCCGGGGAAATCTTCATCACAGGTGCGATCGGCTTCGGCACGAATGAGGTCTTCTACACCACGCTCGACTCGGCCGGGAATTTCACCTCCGCCCCGTTCTCGCTCGGTCTGACCATCGGCAGCTCCGGTCCGATCGCTTTCGATGCGTCGGGCAACATGTATTACGCGCCGGGCTTTGGAGACACCAAGATTTACAAATACACGGCAGCCGATGTCGCCGCGGCAATTGCGGACCCATTAACCAACCCACTCCCGACGGCCGGTTCCCGCCTTTGGCACAATTACAGCACCAACTTCAGCCTGGTCAGCGGCGGCACGGGGATGGCCTTTGACGAGGACGGCAATCTCCTGCTCACGCTCACCGACTTCTCCAATCCTTCCTATCTGGTCCGGTTTGATGTGGACCTTCTCGGAGACTATGCGGGCTATTCCTCCATTCTTTCCAGCACAGGACGCCTCGGCGACGTCC
>CALFVM010000036.1 GCA_937928665.1 uncultured Candidatus Methylacidiphilales bacterium | reverse complement strand
GGTGGTAGGCGAGGGAGACGGCGGCGGTGGAGACGCCGGCGGCGGCGGCGACATCGCGGATGGTCGGGACGGATTTGGGCGGCATGGGAAGTGGGGGCTTTCGGTTAGGGTCAGCCTGTTTCCAGTTAAACGTTGCAACATTGCTCGCCTTGTCGGTTAGGCGCAAATAAATTATTTGTATTGCAAGGAAACATTCATGAAAAAATACCTTGTCGTATCTTTGTTCGCTCTGGCACTGGCCGCTCCTGAACTTCGGGCTCAAACGGTCGTGGCCAGCTCTACATTCGATGCCACTGATGTTATCATCAACAACATCTACAATCCCGCAACGGTTCCCTACAACAATGAACGGGATTGGCGGTATCGCAACACGGGCAGCCCATCCGACCGTGACTTGGGCCAAACGTTCACGCTTTCCGCAACTGAACAACTCAAGGCAATCACCGTTCGGATTTCCGACAATAACCCGAACAGTTTGCAGGCAGGGGTTTACAATCAGGCCTTCACCCTAAGGCTTTATTCGACCACCAACGTTGAATCCCTGACCGCCGGAGATTATACCCTACTCAGCTCGACCAGTTTTACCTTTCCGAACTCGGGGAGTGTGAATCGGGGCGATTTTCTTCGGTTGGAGTTTGATTCGCCTGTCACTCTGTCGGCCGGGGGCTATGCGTTCATGCTCCTGTGGGACACGGAGGGTGGAGCAGATAAGATCGTGAAGCTGCATCATTCCGGTGCGGTCGGAGCAAACTATACGGGTGGCCGTGGCCTGGAGCAGAACTTTGGGACAGGAGCGGGAGATGTCCGGCCGTCCTTTGCCCCGGCTAGTCTCGATAATGCCACCCCGCGTGACCTCTCCTTCGCCATCACGGTGATTCCTGAGCCTTCGAGCTACATGCTGTTCGGTTTGGGCCTTGGGGCACTTGGGTTCCTGCGTTGGCGTGCGCTTCGCCGGTCCTGAACAGGGCCTTCTGGCTGGTTTTGAACTGGTTGAGAAAACCCGCCCTGCAAACCGCCGGGCGGGTTTTTTCTGGTCGGAGTTGACGTTATGATTCGGTTATCACGCTTTATCTGTATTCTGATGTTCTGGGCCTCGGTGCAGGTTTGCCCGGCTTCCTTTGAGTTGACCGTGACTACGGCTACGGGAAACGGGGCGGACAGCTCGGTGCGGGAGGAGGAGCCGAACACCAACTTTGGCTCGGACGGGGAGCTATCGGCTCGTTTTAATAACTCGGGCACGTTGCGGAATCGGTTCACGGTGCTCCGGTTTGATCTGGGTGCGGTGGCGGACTTGAACCAGGTGACGGGGGCATTCTTGCAGCTTTATGACATGCGTTCGGGCAGCCATGGCACTGCGGTCGGAACAACGTTTTATGTCTGGGCCTTGGAAAGCGATACGCAGGATGGTTGGTCGGAGTCGGGGGTGACCTGGGCGAATGCGCCGGGGCGTGTGCCGGACAGCACGGCGTTTAACGGACCGGATTTTGGACCCACAGTCCGGTTTTTGAAAAGCTTTACATTCACGGCGTCGGGCTCGCCGGTGAACGGGCAACCGGGTTGGGGGGCAGAGATTCCGTTGTTTCCCGAGTTGGGGATGACGTTAAGTGCGGACGAGAACAAGCGGCTGACTTTGTTTATCACGAAGCCGACGGCGGCGGATATTGATCACGTTTTTGGATCGAAGGAAAACCGGAAAGCGAGCCGGGGAGCAGCGGATACGCTGGCAGAGGGAACGACGGCACCCCGGCTTCGGTTGGTGGGAGGTGCTTCAGGAGGCGGGGGCGCTGGGGGTGGGGGTGGAGAGACAGGTGGTGGAGGGGAAGGCGGCTCTGGAGGAGGAGGTCAGTCTGGGGGCGGAGGAGGAAGTTCCGGGCCGCCGGTGTATGGCTGGCCGAGTCCCCCGACCGATGGCTCGGTGACAAACTTCAATGATGCGGGGTGGGGGACGCGTGGTGGGTATGGGGGGCAGGTGATCAAGGTGACCAATTTAAACAGAACCGGGCCTGGTTCTCTGCACGCGGCGATCAACACCCCGGGGCCGCGGATTATTGTCTTTGAAGTGGGTGGGGTGATTGATTGGGGCGGAATCCGTGGGGATCAATCCTTGGACATTACGGAGCCGTATGTGACGATTGCCGGGCAAACCGCGCCGGATCCGGGGATCACGCTGATCCGCGGGGAAATTGCCATCCGGACGCATGACGTCATCATCCAGCACATGACGGTGCGTCCGGGAGACGCCGGCTATGTCCGGAGCTCGGTCCGTCCGTTGTGGGATCCGGACGGAATGCAGGTGGTGGGACCGAATGCCTATAACGTGTTGATTGATCACTGCACGGTGACGTGGGCGGTGGATGAGGGGATCAGTATTTCCGGGGAGCGCAATGTGCCGCGTAACCAGGTGGGGCGGCATGTGACGGTGAGTCATTGTTTGATTGCGGAGGGGTTGCACGCGAGTTCGAACTCGTACGATCACTCGATGGGATCGCTGATTCACGATCACACGACGGGTCACGTGTTTCTGGCGAACCTGTACGCGCACAACAATGACCGGCATCCGTTCTACAAATCGGATGTGGTGGGGTTGTTCTTGAACAACCTGATTTTTCGTCCGACCAG
>CALFVM010000035.1 GCA_937928665.1 uncultured Candidatus Methylacidiphilales bacterium | reverse complement strand
TCATGTGTTTTGTCAAAAAAGACAAGGACTTGGGCATCCCCCATGCCAGTGATCCGGAGTTACACCGGGCTTTTCACATGACCTATGACTGTGATGGCGGTGAGTACTGGGAAAAATACCTCCGGGGCGAGGCCCGGCTGGGCGAGTATCTTCATCAGGTCTATCTGCAGGATACGATGTATCCGGCTGACGCGGTGAAATTGCGGCTTCTGGAGAATCATGACAATCCACGAGCCGCCTTCCGGATTCCTCATCGACCGACCCTCCGCAACTGGACGGCGTTGATGGCGCTGTTGCCCGGTGCCCTGATGCTTTACGCCGGACAGGAGTATGCCCTCGATGGAACAGAACACGCGGAGCAGGGAGAAACTTCCTACCACCATAGCAAAATTCCGATTCCATGGGAAAAAGGTGACGCCTCGTTCCTCGACTTCACCCATCGTCTGATCCAAGCCATGAAAGAGATCAAGCGGACCTGTCACGCTTGCTGTGTGCGGGAGCTTGCCTACGGGGTTGTCCTGCTGGAGTGGACCGGTTTCGGCCCGGACCGTTTCCGTTGTCTGCTCAATCTGGAGATGCGCTGTGGCGTGATTCCTTTGGCCGAGCCACTGGGCGGCCACGATCTGCTGACAGGTCAGTCCTTGCATTTTGAAAAGACGCTTTCGTTGGCCCCGGAACCTCTTTTGCTGCGACAATAACCCGTTGCAGAAGATTCCAGGCAGCCTTTGAGCTTGCAACTGAGTGCAGCCAAACGAAACCTTCCTCTGGTCTTTGCTACCCGACAGGTTCACCCTTCAATAGTCTTCTCGTTAACGGCAATGCCTACCCTGTTCAAATTGGGTTCCCTGCGGATTTTGTTTCCGTTGCTGCTGGTCGGATTCATCCCGCTTGGTTCTCTGTCGGCCTCTCCTGAGGCGGAGGAAGACTCGTGGCCTCGGCTCAAAATCGAACGGGACGGGTGGGAGTTCGTCATCGCGCTTCCGGGTGCCAATGCCTATTATCACGGACGCCGGTTTGCGCACTCCGCGTTTGTCTATGAGGCGACCGACCAAGGGTTTGTTTTTTTTGGGACTTGGCGGGATCCTCACAAGCGGGGTACGTCGGATGATGTCACCGGGGACGCGGGTGAGTTTGGCATTCGGCAAACGGTCAACTTTGAGACTGCTCCCATCGGAGGCGAATTTCTGAAGATAGGGGTCGGGCATTTGCGCCGCCCGTGTGAGAAGCCCTACAGTTTTTCAATTGATTATGAAATGGTTGAGGCGGGTCAATGGACCGTGGAACACGGCGACTACTGGGTGGAGACCCGGCAGCAGGTTCCGGTCCGGGACGGTTGGGGCTATAACTATAGCAAACGGATTGAGATTGAAGATCGGGGAACTTTCCGCACGACTTACCATCTGAAAAACACCGGCTCGAAATCCATCTCCACTGATTTCTACGCGCACAATTTTGTGGTGTTTAATCGGGAAAAGGTCAGCACGGGCGACACCGTCGTGATCCTGGCCGATGCCGTCCCTTTGCGGGAACCGGCGGTGATCGAACCGCGCCGCTTTCGGTTCAACGGACCGGCCCAATTGAATCGCGGTTACCACACGGTCTTTCCTTTACCGGAAAAGCTTTCCGGCGAAGGAATTGTGCGGGTGGAACACGGCGCGTCGGGTGCCACCGTCACGATTTCTTCCACGGCGGTTCCTTACAAAATCGAGGTTTATGCCATCGACAAAGCCCTCTGCCCGGAACCCTTTGTCCAAGTGGAACTGGCACCAGGTGAGTCGATGAGCTGGAGCGATACCTACGTGCTCACCCCTCCGCAGCGTCAACCCTAGTGTTTTGTTGCCTTTATAACCAGACATCCTTGGCCGCTGGTCGAGGGCTTACGGGGTGCCGCCGCAAGTCGTCAAACGTTGCCGCCCGGCTCTGTGTTTGTCCTCCGGCGTTGCTCCTGCCCAAGCGGTGAAAACCGTCGGCACCAACCGACACCACCCCCGCAGGGTGGCGGGATCGGCTCCGCGCACGCGGCCGCGACACGCTCTGTGAGATTGCACCGCAACAGGGAAGAAAGCCTCGTGCGGGGATGGCGAACCAGATCATGAAGAAAAACCTCGGAACCCATCCATCTGGCCAAATTCACTGGAGCAGTCGGCAGATAGCCAGCGGTCTTGGCATGCGTCACTGGACGGTCGCTTGGGTTTGACAAAACCACAAATAAAAGCCCGAGCGGTACACTGGCGTTGGGAAAAGAGCCAGACCGAAGACCCGGATCACGCCCAGCCGGGAAATGCCGATCAAACGCGGGCGAGACAGTTTGTGGACCCAAGATTACGTGCGCAATGGCACCCACAGGTTGTTTGGAGTGCTCGAGGTCGCGAAAGACAAAGGGACCGGCTCGGGCCAGGCCCAACACAGACACCAAGAGTTCTGAAGGTTCCTCCGACATCTGGGGACCGAGGATGACGGCGGCGGAGAGTTGCTTGTGATTTCATAATGCAGTTTATCCCGACCCGGTCGAATTGGCTTAACTTGGTCGAACATGCGTTTATCGAACCCGCCAACACGGCCGTGCATTGCGGCAGCTTTGTCAACGCGCCGGATCGGATCAGGCCAACAGAGGGTTTTTCCAGGCAAGGAGCGACCGAGGGAAAGGCTTCGCATGAAAAGCCACGGTGGAGGAATCGCCCGCCAAATACGAAACATACCGCAGGCGTCTGGAGCAACTCAGCCCAAGGTGCACTAGGCCAAGACGCCCCGGTTAAAAAGCAACAGATAACAGCCAATTACTCAGGTGGCATCCCACCAGCCGTGGCCGCAGTGTCCCCGGTGTACGATGACGAAGGGTTGATCGGTCTGGCCGGCATCAACCGCTTCCAGAAGCCTACGGAAGCTTGGTTTGAGCCTCATGCTACAACTCAACAAAGGCAATTCCTGGCCGGGCGAGGGAAAAATAGAGGGTTTCGTTGCGAATCTCCATGTCACCGTCGGCAACCATCTGGGGTGCGCCATTGATTTGATGGAGTTCTCGGATCTGTTGGGGTGTCGGGTAGGCGGGAGCACCTAGGGCGGTCCAGTCTTGGATAACATTGTTCTCGTCTTGGGTTACCCGGATTACGGTTGGCTTTTTTATGCCGGAGAGCTTTGGCATCGGCAGTTCGATACGGATGGTATCCGGTGAGGCAGTAGCAACCAACTCTGGCACGGCTGCAATAAGCACCTGCGTCCTGTCACCGTCCCGTGCGGCAAGGACCGTCACGGTGGCATCATTAGACTTCAATGCGACCTGCCGGGAGCCCAGGCGGCAGAGGAGTTGATGAGCCAACCACGCCGGCTTCCGGAGCCCGTGGAGACTGAGCATCCCGTAATGCCCCTGAAACTCTGCGCTTTGAAAACCGATTTGGTCGTAAATATCGGACAAGCACCAGTAGGCAAACCGGTCCCCGCACTGGGACACCTCGGCCATAGTTTTGACAATGAAGGCAGCTTCAAGGCCACCCTCCCGGCGAAGATCATGAGGAAACCACGACCGACCCCATTCATTCCAATGAATCTCACCAACAAAGTCCTTCTCTTCCAGGGTTTTCTTCAATCCCCGAATGACCCCTGACGCAAAGTGAGGGGAATCTTTGACCCGGTGCGACGCCGGTCCATCGAAAGGAGAGAGCGGTTCGCTTTCTGAGTCATTATTATAGACATGGGCCACAATGTAATCGGGCGGGGTTCCATCCCGCCGGGTCCAATCCAAAAACTCGGGAATCCATTCCGCACGGGCGGTTGAGGGACCGCCAAGACGAAAATCGCTGTCAACCGACTTCACCGCGCGCCACGTGGCCGACCAAAGGCGGAAAAACTCTTCCTGCGTTCCC
>CALFVM010000034.1 GCA_937928665.1 uncultured Candidatus Methylacidiphilales bacterium | reverse complement strand
TCGGTGAGGTAGGCGTTGGCAAGAGCTTTGAGGGAGCGGATGTCGTTGGGGCGGGAATTGACGACGGTTTCGTAGGCCAGCACGGGCACGTCGGTCATGCCCAGGGCGATGGCGGCATCGGCCAGCAACTCATTACCCTGGTCACTGGTCGGGTCAATCAGGAGGATTTCCTCGGCGGTGATGAGTGCTTCCTGAGGGTTTTTTTTGAGCGAGGTTTTGCCTTTGACGTAGTGCGGCGCGATTTTCACGTTGCTCAGCGAACGGGCGAACGAGGAGGTGTTCTTGGCCTTGATCAGTTCATTGGCGCGGAGGAGGCGACGTCCCTCCGTGAAGGCGGGGACTTCCTTGAGCAGACTTGTCAGGAGAGAAATTGCGTAATCGTAGTTTTGCTTCTCTCCGGCACTTTTGGCGCGCTTGAGAGTTTCTTGTTGGGACGGGGTTAGGGTGGGCGCGGCTCCGCTGGGCATCGGCAAGAAGGTATCGCATTCGCTTTCCGGACTCCAAGCCTAAAGATAGGCTTCTGTTTCCTGAGCGCGGGGGTAGCTTAGTGGTTCAGAAAATAGATGAGACGGTCTTTGTTATTATTCGCGGGTTTCTTTGCGGTCATTGGCGGGGTGCTGGCTTTGACCGGTGGCGAGCGGGTGCGGCCTGGTCCGGGGGATGGCGAAGAGCGGGAAAGTCGGGCGGAACCAAAAATCAATGTGGCACCGATTCTGGTCAAGCCCCGTGCGCCGGCCACGGAGATCTCCCGTCTCAATCCGGAATGGCTCAATGCGGTGGTGCTGGTGCAACCTCCGGCTCCGGCTTCGCCCACCGGGCGCGGTGCGGTTGCGCCTGCCGCAGCCCGTCCGGTCAGTGGCATCCTGGCGGGAACGCCGAGGACGGTTCTGACGTGGCTGCCGGCCGGTGTGACAGGTGAGGTGGCGGTGGTTTTCCGCGACGGCTCGGTGCGTGTCGGCGGGGTGGTGGGCCGGGATGAGTCGACGGGAATCGCGGTTGTGGTACTGGAGGAATCGGCACCGATGGCTTTGGATTGGCGTGATGGTCCGGAGCTTCGGATTGGAGATGCGGTCTATGCGCTTGGGTTCGAATCGGGCGCAGGCGCGATTCGGGCTCATGTCGCGCTCGATTCCGGTGGGGGGGTCAGCCCCTTCATGCTGGACCGGAACGTACCGGATGGGTGGGTGGGCGGGGCGGTGGTGGACGGGGATGGCCGGGTGGCGGGCATCCTGCTGCCTAAAGAACGGGCGCGAATGACGCTGGGTGCTCCGGCGATAGGTGGACAGGAGCTGATTTGGACAGTTGATCCTCTCATCCAGGGACTGCCTGTGCGGCGGATCGATCTTGGTTTGAATCTCGGCCCAAGGATCACTCTACCGGATGGGGGCCGGGGCTGGCCGATTCGGACCGTGGTGCCAGGAGGGCTGGCTGACCAGGCCGGGGTGCGGGCGGGTGAGGTTCTGACCTCGGTGAATGAGCGTGAAGTGGCCCACCCGGGTCACCTTCCTTATGCGGCGGGGGCAGCTACGCCCGGGGAGCCTGTGTCACTTGAACTTGAATCCGGGGGAAGCCGGCGGACGGTTCTGTTGCCGGTTGGCCCGTAGTGAAAAAGTTTTGTCACCGCTTTTTTGCATGGAAGACTGAAGAGCCCGCATGGTGCGGTCAAACCGGAGCTGAATCCCCAAATGAAAAATACGCTTAACGTCGGCATGATCGGGTACAAGTTTATGGGCAAAGCCCATTCGAATGGATGGAGGCAGGCACCCCATTTTTTCGATCTGAAGGCCAGGCCGGTCCTTCACACCATCTGCGGACGGGACGTGGATGCGGCCCGAAAGGCTGCCGAGCAACTGGGCTGGACCCATGTTTCGGGCGATTGGCGGGAGGTCGTAAGCAACCCGGAGATTGACATTGTCGATGTCACCACTGCGAACGACACGCACGCGGAGATTTCGATTGCCGCGCTTCGTGCGGGTAAGGCGGTGATTTGCGAGAAGCCGCTGGCAGTTACGGCTGCGGAAGCCCGGGCCATGCGGGACGCGGCCAAAGCCACTAAGCGGGTGAACATGGTGTGTCACAACTATCGCCGGATTCCGGCAATAGTCCTGGCCAAAGCGATGATTGATGCCGGTGAACTGGGCGAGATCTATCACTACCGGGCGCGTTACCTTCAGGATTGGATTGTCGATCCGGCCTTTCCATTGGTTTGGCGCCTCCAGGGCAAGATTGCTGGGAGTGGCGCCCATGGCGATATTAACGCCCATATCATCGATCTTGGCCGCTACCTTGTCGGTGAGATGGACGAGGTCTGTGCGCTTCTGCACACGTTTATCAAGGAACGTCCGCTGCCGGAAGCCGAGGGTGGGTTGGCTGCACGCGGTGGGAAGAAGATGGGCAAGGTCACGGTGGATGACGCTGCGATGGCTATCGGGCGTTTCAAGGGCGGTGCGCTCTTCAACCTGGAAGCGACCCGCTTTGCGCTCGGACGGAAGAATGGCATTCAATTGGAAATCAACGGTTCCAAAGGCTCGTTGTATTTTGATTTTGAGGACATGAACCGGCTCAAGTTTTACAACAACCTCGATCCGGCAGGGCGGCACGGGTTCCGGGACATTCTCGTGACCGACGCCGCTCACGCCTATGCCAATGCCTGGTGGCCGGGCGGGCACATCATTGGGTATGAGCACACGTTCGTCCATACCTTGGCGGACTTGGTGAACGCGACAGTGTCAGGTCAAAGTGTCCAGCCAACATTCGAGGACGGGTATCGGAATCAGGTTGTGCTCGAAGCGATGGAGAACTCGTCTAAGCAAAAGCAATGGGTGAAAATCAAATACTAAGGAGAACTGCCATGCCCAGACCTGTCACACTCTTCACCGGCCAATGGGCCGATCTTCCCTTGGAAACGCTGGCGGCGAAAGCCGAGACGTTTGGTTATGACGGCTTGGAACTAGCCTGCTGGGGAGATCATTTCGATGTCGTCCAAGCCGCCAAGTCGAAAGCCTACTGCGATGGCCGTCATGAACTCCTCGCCAGACACGGTCTGAAGACCTGGGCCATCTCCAATCACCTGGTGGGCCAGGCAGTCTGCGACCCAATTGACCTGCGACATCAATCGATCCTCCCGCCCCATGTTTGGGGGGATGGCAAGCCGGATGGCGTCCGCAAGCGGGCCGCGGAAGAGATGATGATAACGGCCCAAGCGGCAAAAAATCTGGGGGTGACGGTGGTCAACGGTTTCACGGGCTCCCCGATCTGGCACTTGCTCTACGGGTTTCCTCCGGTCTCCTCCGCGCAGATCGAGGATGGGTTCGCCGCCTTTGCCGAAGCCTGGAATCCCATCCTGGATGAGTTCCGGAACTGTGGGGTGCGTTTTGCCCTGGAGGTTCATCCAACCGAAATCGCCTTTGACATCGCCAGTGCGGACAAAGCCCTCGATGCCCTGGGGCGACGGCCCGAGTTCGGATTCAATTACGATCCCTCGCACCTCGGCTACCAGGGGGTGGACTACTCCGCTTTCATCCTCGATTTTGGGGACCGGATCTACCACGCCCATATGAAGGACGTTTGGTGGTCGCCCGTGCCAACAAAGGCCGGGGTCTTCGGCGGTCACACCGCGTTTGGCGATGTGCGCCGGTTCTGGGATTTTCGTTCCCTCGGGCGCGGACGGATTGCCTTCGAAGAGGTCATTCGCAACCTGAACCGGGTGGGTTACGACGGTCCATTATCGGTCGAATGGGAAGATATCGGGATGGATCGCGAGCATGGAGCGGCTGAGGCAGCGGCTTTCGTTCGCAGGATTGACTTCGCCCCGAGTACACTTGCCTTTGACGCCGCCTTTGACAAAGCCAAACAAGGTAATGGATGAGCGTTGGTATCAGGTCCGGACACCTCTCCCATCAGCTCTTTGAGCGGGCCCTCGCTGTTATCCCAGGAGGCGTTAATTCTCCAGTCCGGGCTTTCCGGGCGGTTGGGGGTGAACCGTTCTTTGCCCAGCGAGCCGATGGATGCCAGATTTATGACGCGGATGGACAGTCCTACATCGATTATGTCTGCACATGGGGTCCCTCGATCCTCGGCCATGCCGATCCGGAGGTGATTGCCGCGGTGGTGGATCGGGCCCGAATGGGGACTAGCTTCGGTGTTCCGAACCCACTGGAAGTCGATTTGGCTGAAATGATCTGCGCGTGGGTGCCGGGCGTTGACCTGGTCCGGATGTGCAGCAGTGGCACCGAGGCCACGATGTCCTGCCTGCGACTGGCCCGAGGTTTCACCGGACGCGATCGAATTCTCAAGTTTGAGGGCTGTTACCATGGGCACTCCGATGCGCTTTTGGTGAAGGCGGGATCCGGAGCACTTACCCTGGGCCAGCCTGACAGTGCCGGTGTGCCGGCCGCAGTTGCCGCCCTAACCATGACAGTGCCTTTCAATGATTTGCCCGCAGTGGAGGCGGTGATGAAAGATGTGGGACATGAGGTTGCCGCGGTCATCCTTGAGCCGATCCCGGCGAATGCCGGACTGATTCTGCCGGAGCCGGGATTTCTTTCGGGGCTGCGTGAATTGGCTACCCGTCACGGTGCCGTGCTGGTTTTTGACGAAGTGATGACCGGATTCCGCCTGGGCAAAGCGGGTGCCCAGGGTCTGCTGGGTGTTCGCCCTGACCTCTCTGCCTTTGGGAAGGTCATTGGTGGAGGTCTGCCGGTGGGTGCTTTTGGCGGGCGGCACGACATCATGAGTTGTTTGGCTCCGGCCGGGCCGGTTTATCAGGCGGGAACGCTTTCAGGCAATCCACTGGCCATGGCAGCCGGTCTGGCCCAGCTCCGGGCGTTGGATACCCGGGATGCCTTTGCGCGGCTTGAAATGCTCGGTGCCCGGCTTGAATCTGGCGTCCGCGCCATTCTCCGGGACCGCAGCCTGCCTTGGCAGTGGCTGAGGACGGGGTCAATGTTTTGTTTATTCTTTTCGGAAAACCCTGTGCGCAACCTTGCAGATGCGAAACGAAGTGACACGAAACGGTTTGCCCGGTTCTTTCACGCACTGCTCGGGGAAGGCGTGTATGTCCCCCCCTCCCAGTTTGAGACGTGCTTTCTTTCGCTCGCGCATGATGAGACGGCCATCGACCGGACGCTGGAGGCGTTCGATCGCGCTCTGGCTGTAGCATAGAGCACCACGAGGGTGACCGCCTGAGGCCGGCGGGGAGATCGTCTTCCAGGGATCAGCCGCAAAATGCGGCCAGACGGCGGAGCCCTTCCTCGATCTTGTCAAGCGAGGTGGCGTAGGAGAGGCGGACGGTCTGGTCATTGCCGAAGGCGGCTCCGGGAACCACGGCGACTTTTTGTTCCGCCAGGAGTTTTTCTGCAAACTCGGTCGAGTCGTAGCCAGTGCGGGCGATGTTAACGAGGATATAGAAGGCACCCTCAGGTTTGACGTAGGAGAGCTTGGAGATGCCATCGAGCAGCTCCATGGCCCGGACTCGGCGGGCATCGTATTCCTTCACCATTTCTTCAACGCAATCCTGAGGACCGCGGTAGGCGGCCAGAGCTCCTTTCTGGGCGAAGGAGGTCGGATTCGAGGTGGAGTGGGACTGGAGGGATTCGATGGCTTTGGCGATGTCGCGCGGAGCAGCCACGTAGCCAAGACGCCAGCCCGTCATCGCGTAGGGTTTGCTGAAGCCGTTGATGGTGAGGGTGCGGTCGTAGATGCCGGAACCAAAACTGGCGATGGAGTAGTGCTTGGCATCGCCGTAGACGAGTTTCTCGTAAATTTCATCGGAAAGAATGAGGATGTCTTCTTCCATGGCGACTTCGGCCAGGGCGGCGAGTTCATTCTCGGTATAAACGGTTCCGGTCGGATTGCCGGGAGAATTAATCACGACCATTTTCGTCAGGGGGCTCATGTGCTCAAGGAAAAGTTCCGGGGTGAGCTTGTAGCCGTTCTCAGCCGTGGTGGGGACGATGATAGGCTCACCTCCGGCCAGGCGGACCATCTCCGGGTAGCTCAACCAGTAGGGGGAGGGGATCAGGACTTCTTCGCCCGGGTTGAGAGTGGCCAGGAAGGCATTGAAGCAGGCATGTTTGGCTCCGCAGGTAACGACGATCTGGGAGGGATCGTAGGCCAGGTTATTATCGGCCTTGAGTTTATCGCTGATGGCGGCGCGGAGTTCAGGGATACCAGCCGCCGGAGTGTATTTCGTGAAACCGGCGTCGAGGGAGCCCATGGCGGCGGCCTTGATGTGCTCGGGAGTGTCAAAGTCAGGTTCGCCCGCACCGAAGCCGATGACGTCAATGCCTTCGGCTTTCATTGCCTTGGCCTTGGCATCGACGGAAAGGGTGAGGGAAGGGGTTAGGTTTTGCACGCGGTCGGAGGGTTCCATA
>CALFVM010000033.1 GCA_937928665.1 uncultured Candidatus Methylacidiphilales bacterium | reverse complement strand
AATTGGTCCCACGAGGTCGGGGTGACCGGGGGTGTTGCCCCGTTGGCAGGGGTCGATGAAGCCGGGCGGGGTTGCTGGGCCGGGCCGGTAGTGGCGGCGGCATTTGTCTTTCCAGAGCGTTCAAGCTGGCCGAAAGGCCTGGACGATTCCAAGAAGCTGACCCGGGCGACCCGGGCGCGACTGTTCACGGAGCTGGTGGGTTGGTCTGGCTCGGTCTGGGCGGTGGGATCGGCCGACCCGGAAGAAATTGACCGGCTGAATATTTTGGGGGCGACCATTCTGGCGATGCGCCGGGCTTTGGACGGGTTGAGACTATGCGCGCGGGCGATTGTGATTGACGGTCGGCCGTTGGCTGGCCTGGGACGGCACCATGTGGCACTTGTAGGAGCGGACGGCAAGTGTCCTTCGGTGGCGGCTGCATCCATCCTCGCCAAGGAGACTCGGGACCGCATGATGGAAGCGGCAGAGGTGGAGTTCCCTGGATATGGTTTTGGCTCGCACAAAGGATACGGCACGGCGGCGCACCAGGCTGCGCTCAGCCGTTTGGGCCCTTGTCCGTTGCATCGACGCTCGTTTGCGCCCGTGCGACAGGCGACCTTGCCCGGATTTTGAATCGGTCAAGGAGGAGGGAGACTACGGAGAGGAGGTGGCCGCGGCTTTTCTGCGCCGACAGGGTTGTCGGGTGTTGGTGCGGAACTACGCGGCCCGCTGGGGCGAGCTGGATTTGGTCGTGCGCGATGGAGAGACGCTGGTGTTTGTTGAGGTCAAATCGCGGGGGCGGGAGAGCTGGGGGCGTCCGGCGGAAGCGGTTGAAAGGAACAAGCGCCGCCGGATCACCCTGACGTCCCAGGCCTATTTACGGGAATTAACGGTGCCGGAGCCGCCAGTCCGATTTGATATTGTTGAGGTGATCCTCGATCCTGGAGCCGTGCCCGAGGTTTCCTGGCTCCGGGCGGCGTTTACTGTCGAAGGGCAGTGAAGGAAATTCTGTCGGCACCGCGCACGTAACCCTTGGCCTCAGTCAGGGTTGCATTGAACGTCCAGATTTCAGCGTTCCGTCCGGCGTTCAGCATGACGGTTCCATCGGGCAGAACATCCCAACGCTGGCCGCGGTGGGTGACTCCGCGCTCGAAGGAGACGGTCTCTTCGGCACCGGTCGCAATCTGAGTGCGACGCCAGGAGGTTTTGAGGAGGCGCTGGGTTAGTTGCTCGGGGGTAAAGGTGTGTTCCGAAGTGGGCAGGCCCTCGCGGGCGTTGGCGATTCCCGCCAGTTCGGCTTGTTTTCTGCCCCGGACCCGGTTCATCTCGGCTCGGGCGGCGATGGCGGCGTCGATTTCACCTGCCCGGGTGAGGTCACGCATGACTTTGTGGAGTTCGTCACCGGTTTTCTGGTTGAGTTGGGAAAGCTCTTTCTCGAAGTCGATCCGGGCGTTGGTCGAGGCTTCGTTGTAGGCATCACGAGCCCGCTTGAGTAGGGCAAAGGTCCGCCGCCCATCATCATCGGTCGGCTGGTTCTTGGGCTCGCCCAGCAGGATACCCCGTTTGACTTGGGCAATCTCGGTTCGGAGTTCAAGCAGGGAATCGAGATCGCCGGCGTTTTGCGCGGCTCTCATTTGGATTTCAAGAGCTTTGAGGAGTTCTTGCTGGCGGGTTTCCACCGCTTTGGTCATTCGCTCCGTGAGACGGGTGATCTCCTTTTGGTCCCTTTCAAGAATGTCGCGGACAGCCTGATCCGCGGTGGAAGCTTCGCTCGGAGGACCATCTGGGGGAGCCACTTCGGACGAGACCTCGGAGGCGGGGGCGTCCTGGCCGTGGAGCACGGGAAGTGAGATGAGAGCGAGAAAGGCGGGGAGAACGATGATGCTGAGGTTCATGAGTCCAGAATGCTAATGATCGCCTTTATCGTCAAATCCGGGAGGCTCCTGCTTGAGTTGGAGCCGATGGACAAGGAGGTGCGGGTTGGGGTCCCGTTCCGGGCGAGGCAGAAAAGCCTTGCCCACGCTCCGGCTTGGAACATTCTCCCGACCCCCCTCATGGAAAAACAGACCCCCAGCCTTTGGGATATTTGGATTATTTTGCTGTCCGTCATGGTGCTGTTTGGGGTTACGGCTCAGGTGACCTTGGAACTTCATCCGGAAACGACAAGAGTGCTCCGGAAGTTTGATTTCCTGGTTTGTTTGGTGTTCATGGGCGACTTTTTGTTCCGGTTATGGAAGGCCGAAAACCGGTGGCACTTTTTGCGGTGGGGCTGGATTGATTTGCTGGCGAGTATTCCGATGCTGGATCACCTGAGGTGGGGACGGTTGGTTTCGATTTGGCGACTGGCGGTGGTGTTCAAAGGACTGCGCTCACTGCGCAACCTGGCGGATTTGTTTTTGTATCACCGCGCCAAGTCATCCCTCATCACGGTGGCGGTTTTTGCCTTTCTCCTCATTTTTGCCTCTTCCCTTTTTGTGTTGCACTTTGAAATGGGCCAGCCGGGAGCGACGATTCAGACGGCCGAAGACGCGATTTGGTGGACGGTGGTGACGATGTCGACGGTGGGTTATGGGGATTACGTTCCGGTGACTGTTCCGGGTCGGGTGGTGGGGGTGGTGGGGATGATCATGGGGGTGGGAGTGTTCGGGGTGATTTCCGCGACACTGGCGGCGTGGTTTGTGGTTGGGCCGACGCGGAATGAGAATGTGTTGGTCACCTTGACCGAGAAGCTGGATCGGATCGAGAGGAAGTTGGATCAGGGTTCCTGAAGTCCGATTTGGGCGGGGGGATGTCCGGAGAGCTTGGCAATCCACTGGCGGTAGGTGTCGGCGGCATTGAGA
>CALFVM010000032.1 GCA_937928665.1 uncultured Candidatus Methylacidiphilales bacterium | reverse complement strand
CGGGGGTGCTGCCGGCACCATTGCCAAGAGCATGTCAGCCTATGACATGAAAGTCAGCGACGCCATCTATGGTCCCTGCGATCGCTACGTCAGCCGCAACCGACTCAACTCCATGCTCGCCCACGAGCACGCGCTCAACCTTGAACGGCTTAAACCGGTCCGGGGCGACAATACGGCCTTTTTCGTCTTTGCCGACACGGTGGCGGCCAGGAACTTTTTAGGAACCAACGAATGCCACGGCTGGATGGGCGTTCGCTTCCAGGCGCATCCCCGCGATGAGGACAGTTCCATCGTCATTCATGTCCGGATGCTCGACAATGAAAACGCCCTCCAGCAGGAAGCACTCGGCATCGTCGGCGTGAACCTTCTTTATGGTGCCTTTTTCTATCACCACGAACCCGATCTCCTGGTCGAATCACTGCTCGACAACCTTTCCACCAACCGGATCGAGATCGACATGATCGAGTTCTCTGGCATTGCCTTCCGCCACGTCGACAACCGTCTGATGAGCCTCCGGCTGGTGGAACTCGGCCTGAGCAAGGCCGCCATGTTCGGCCCAGACGGCTCAGTCCTCCAACCTTCCGAAGTCTTCCACCGCCGCTCGATCCTGGTCGAGCGCGGCAGTTTCCGCCCGGTTTGCCACGTCAACATCGATATGCTCCGCTGCGCCAAGGAAAAATTTGCCGCTGCCGCACCGCAGGGCGAGGAGCCGCTCGTTCTAACCGAACTGACCATGCGCAACCTCATGGCCTCCGGCGAAATCGATCACCGTGACTTCCTGGCCCGGGCCGACATGCTCGCCGCCTGCGGCATGACGGTCCTCATCTCCGACTACTTCGAATATTTCCGCCTCGCCGCCTTCCTCCGCCGCTGCACCAAAGGCTCCATTGGCCTTGTCATGGGCGTGCCCAGCCTGATTGAACTGTTCGACGAGAAATATTATACCAACCTCGACGGTGGGATTCTCGAAGCCTTTGGTCGTCTCTTCAAAAGTGATATCAAGCTTCACGTCTACCCCCTTCTCAACCCGGACACCGGCCGCATCACCACCGCCGATTCCGTCGAACTCCCCGAAGACCTTCAGCCCCTGCGCGCCTTCTTTGCCAAGCGCAGCTTGATCCAATCCCTTGACAATTACGATCCGGCCTGCCTCCCCATCTTCTCCCGCCACGTTCTTAAGAAAATCGCCACCGGTGATCCCTCCTGGGAGACCATGGTCCCGTCCGCCGTGGCTCAAGTCATCAAAGCACGCGCCTACTTCGGCTACCAGCCCATGGCTTGACCCGACTCCCACGTCACTGGTAAGGGTTCCCCGTCCTGAACCCGCTCCCCCTCCTGTCCACTGCGGCTCTCGCCCTGCTCGGTGCCGAATCACCCCGCTTAATCGAAACCGCCCGAATCGACCATCCGGAGCTGGTCGAAATTTCCGGCATCGCCCCTTCCCGCATCCGCCCCGACACCGCCTGGGTCATCAACGACAGCGGCCACGCCCCCCGCCTCCATGCCATCGACCGGCAAGGCCTTCACCTCGGCCACGCCGATGTCCTCGAGACACGCAACCGCGATTGGGAAGATCTCGCCTCCTTCCTCTGGCAGGGCCGGAGCTACCTCGCGATTGCTGATATCGGCGACAACCGCGCCCGCCGTGCGGAGGTCCGGATTCATCTCGTCCCGGAACCCCGGTTCAAAGACGGGCGGGTCGGTGAAGCCCGACTCCGCCCCTGGCGCACGATCACCTTCACCTATCCCGGCGGTGCTCGCGATGCCGAGAGCTTGGCGATCGACCTGCCGCGCCAGCGGTTTATCGTCCTGAGCAAGCGGGAAAGCGTGCCCGAGTTCTACGCCGTGCCCCTCGGACTGGGGCGGGACCGGGGGCCCTTTCTCGCACGTCCCATCGCCTCGTGGCAGGCTCCCTCGGTGATCGGACGCCTCTTCGCCCGTGCGCCCAATGCCGCTCCCATGATCGCCCAAATGCCCACCGCTCTGGACCTGACCCCTGACGCCCGGAGTTTCCTTATCCTGGACTACACGCGGGGGTGGTGGCTGCCGTCCGTGCCCCCGGAACTTCGGCCCCTTCACCCCATCCCACTCCCCGCCCACGGCTTGGATCAGGCCGAAGCCGCTTGCTTTTCCAATGACGGACGGGAAATCTGGATCACCTCGGAAGGCCGCCCCGCGCCCCTCAAGATTTATTCCCTGCCAGCGGCATCAACAGCTCGTAGTCAATCAACCCCCAAACCAAATCCTGCCCCCGCCTCAAAAGCCCCTCGCCCGGACGGTACCGCAAGATAAGGTGGCGCGGCTTATGATCCAGGACTTGCCAGCCCAGCCTCTGCAACTCGCCCTTCGTCCTCCGCGTTAGACTCTCCAACGCCTCCTCACCGATCAACCCTTTCCGGCAGGCCGCCTCCGCATCCATCCCATCCAGCCAGCGATAAAGCAGAATGTAGAGCCGCTCCCACTCGTAATGAACCCGCGTCTCCGGCGGCAACGCCGCCTGATCTTCCTCCAACCGCCGACTGATGACCCAGCACTGACCGGACCGCCGTCCAAGTTCCCATTCCCGGTAGCGCGTCGGTGGGCAGTAGATCGCTAGAGGCAAATTCCCGCGAACCCGACCCCCCGAAGCTGCCTTCAACTTCTCCACATTCCCAAACTCCTCGAACGGCGACAAAAACTCCCCCGATTCCATCCGCACCAAATCGGCCCAATCATCGGCAATCCCTGGCTCCGCCCGGATCATCGTCTCCTGTCCGAACCGGCTGAACTTCACCACCAGCGCAAACGCCGCCCGCGCCCGGTGGGGCACCGGCACCCGGTAAACCGCTCCCGTTGCCCCGGCCAGTGCCCGGCCCACTTTCTTAAACTTTTCCCCGACAAACCAATGCGAGGGACACAACGATTCCACCACCGGCCAACCGTGCCGGGTCACAAACAAATCCCCGGATTGCTTCCCGACCAAATGCAGATAATCGACCCCAAACACCCGCCGACGAAACCGTCCGGGAGCCGCCTCGAATCGCGGTTTCTCCATCCGGTGAAAAGTGACATCGAACTGCTCCATCGCATCCCCAACTCCGGCACCCGGCAACCTCCGGGACGCCAGACCGGCCCAAGTCTTCGCACGCGCCCCTTCATTCCGCAAGCTCCCACGCCCTCCACGTCTCTAAAACAATCAGAGGTCTGATCCGTCAAAAAATCCCTCCTCGACTTGCCCTCTGGCACCCCTAGCTTTTCAAAATGAAGGGTCCGTTCCCGTCCGCTTGTCCATGATCTTTCCGTCCAAGCCCATCTTTTTGGAGTTGGCTCGCCAAGGCAATCTCATCCCCGTCTATCGCGAGGTGATTGCCGACCTGGAGACCCCCGTGTCGGCCTTCATGAAACTCGACAACGGCGGCAACACCTTTTTGCTCGAATCGGTCGAGCGGGGCGGGCGCTTTGGCCGGTTCTCTTTCGTCGGCGTTGATCCCGCCATCGTCTTTTCCATGACCCACGGCCGGGTCAAAATCAACGACCGCGGACGCCTCAGCGAACGGCCGACCGATCGGGACCCACTGGAAGAACTCCAGGAACTCATGGCCCGCTATCGTCCCGTCAGCTTCGGCCAGCTGCCCATCTTCTACGGCGGCGCGGTTGGCTACCTTGCCTACGAGGCCGTCGGCTGCTTCGAGCCCCGAGTCCGTCGGGCTCGAATTGACGACCTCCACATGCCCGACGCCCATTTCATGGTCGCCGACAAGCTCCTCATCTTCGATCATTCTGAGCGCCGCCTCAAAATCCTCATCAACGTCTACGTCGACGGCGATCCCGGAGAAGCCTACGACCAGGCCGTTGACGATATCGAATCCATTTTCGACCGGCTCCGCCAACCCGTCGCCGCCCGGTTCCTCGCCCCCCTTCGGGACGTCGATGTTCCCGAGCCCGACGTCAACATGACCCAGGCCGAATACGTCGCCATGACCGAGCGGATGCAGGACTACATCCGCGCCGGTGATATCTTCCAGGTCGTCCCTTCCCAACGCTTTTCCGTGCCGTTCCAGGGACAGCCCATCGAACTCTACCGCGCCCTCCGCTTCATCAACCCATCCCCCTACATGTTCTGCCTCAAGACCGGGGACTGGGCCATCGTCGGTTCCTCCCCGGAAACCCACGTCCGCTGCGAAAACGGCCTGGTCGAAATACGCCCCATCGCCGGAACCCGCCCTCGACGTCCCACCCCGGCTGAAGACGATGCCATGGCCGAGGAACTCCTCAACGATCCCAAGGAACGGGCCGAGCACGTCATGCTCGTCGATCTGGCCCGCAACGATGTCGGCCGCGTTTGCGAGTTCAGCAGCGTCAACGTCACCGATTTCATGACCGTCGAGCGCTACTCCCATGTCATGCATATCGTCTCCCACGTCGTTGGCCAGCTCCGCGCCGGACTGTCAGCTTACGACGTCATGCGCGCCACCTTTCCCGCCGGCACCGTCTCCGGCTCTCCCAAAGTCCGCGCCATGGAAATCATCGCCGAACTCGAACCCACCTGCCGCGCCGTTTACTCCGGTGCCGTCGGTTACTTCGGCTTCTCCGGCAACCTCGACTCCTGCATTGCCATCCGCACCGCCCTGCTCAAGAACGGGCGTGCCTACCTCCAGGCCGGCGGTGGCCTTGTTGCTGACTCTACCCCCATGGGCGAATATCAGGAGAGCGTCAACAAAGCCAAAGCCGGCCTCAAAGCCATCGCTCTGGCTCAGCTCTTCAAATAGCCATGCTCCTCGTCATCGATAATTACGACTCCTTCACCTACAACCTCGTTCAATACTTCGGCGAGATGCAGGCCGACATGATCGTCCGGCGCAACGACCGCATCACCCTCGACGAGGCGGCTGAACTCAAGCCCGAACGGATTGTCATCTCCCCCGGCCCCGGCACCCCCGCCCAGGCCGGCATCTCCAACGACCTGATCCGAACCTTCGGCCCCTCCATCCCCATCCTCGGCGTCTGTCTTGGCCACCAATGCATCGGCCACGTCTTCGGCGGCGAAGTCGTCCGGGCAGACAAACTCATGCACGGGAAAACCTCCCCCGTCTATCACGACGGCAAAACCCTCTTCCATGGCCTGCCCAACCCCATGGAGGCCACCCGTTACCATTCCCTTATCGTCCGCCGCGCTACGCTGCCCCCTTGCCTCAAGGTCACCGCCGAATCGGCCGACCAGGAAATCATGGCCATGCACCACCTGGACCACCCCATCTATGGCGTCCAATTCCATCCCGAATCGATCCTGACCCGCGAGGGCAAGAGCCTTCTCCAGAACTTCCTCAACTTATGACCCTCCGCCCCGGCCCTTGCGCGGCCGTTCTCCTCGGACTCGCCCTTGTCTGGACCGCCCGCGCTCAGAACGAAAGCCCCGAAGCCCGCTCTGCCTTCGTCATCTCGATGAAGGATTTCGGCTCCGAAGACATCGCCTACCTCTCCCTGCCCCAGACCCCGCCCCGCCTCGGGATCGTGGTCGTTCCCGGCCCCACCGGCCTCTCCCGCAAAGTCAAAAACCAGTGCGATCTCCTCGCCGCCAACGGCTTCATCGTTCTTGCCGTTGACCTTTACAACGGCCAAATCCCCAAATCCCAGGACGAAGCTCTCCGCCTCCAACGCGACCTCCGCCCGGAGGCCGCTTTCAAAGTCATCGAAAGCGGGCGACGCTTCTTCAAAGAAAGTCCCCGCTTCTTCACCCCCAACTACCTCCTCATCGGCTTCACCTACAACGGTGCCCTCACCGTCGATGCCGCCAACCGCATGCGCGACGCCGTCGGCCTTGTCCTCATCGAGCCCAACCCCGTCGAGCCCCAGGCTCTCGAACGCCTCCGCATCCCCGCCCTCATCGTCGCCTCCATGCAGGACGGTGCCTGGAATACCCTCTTGGCCGATGCCGTCCGTTCCGGCATGAGCCGCCGCGTCTCCATCGAACCCGTCCGCAAAGAAGCCCCCATCGGCTTCATGATGTCCGAGTTCGCCGAACGCGACCACTTCGACGTCTGGACCCGCATCATCCAGTTTGCCCAGGCCCGGGCGGATGACCAACCCCGGCCCCGCGGCAATTTCTTCCAGCGCATCTTCGACTAAGTTCCACCCTGAAAACCGGACCGAAACCGGTTGACACTGGCAGGGGAAAAGCGCTGACTGAAAAGGCTGGTCCACCACCTTAATCCAGGAGCAACCTCTTATGCCCCAAGGTTACCTCGCCCTCGTCCTCCACGCTCACCTCCCCTTCGTCAGGCATCCCGAATATAACGAGTTCCTTGAGGAAGACTGGCTCTACGAAGCCATCACCGAGACCTACATCCCGCTCATCAACATGATGGACGGCCTCCTCGACGACGGCATCGATTTCCGCCTCACCATGTCGGTCACCCCTCCGCTGGCCTCCATGCTCCGCGATCCCCTTCTCCAGGACCGTTACATCCGCAACATCGAAAAACTCATCGAACTCTCCAAAAAAGAAATCGACCGCGCCGGCGGCAACCAGGCCAAATACGACCTCGCCTGCTTCTACCACGACCGTTTCCTGAATTGCCGCTACGTCTTTGTTGATAAATACGGCAAAGACCTCGTCGCCGCCTTCCGCAAATTTCAGGACGCGGGCAAACTCGAAATCATCACCTGCGGTGCTACCCACGGCTTCTTCCCCCTCATGGCTGAGCATCCCGAAGCCATCCGCGCTCAGATCATGATCGCCCGTGACCATTACCGCGAATGCTTCGGGCGCGATCCTCGTGGCATCTGGCTGCCCGAATGCGCCTACGTGCCCGGCATCGAAAAGTTTCTCCAAGAAGCCGAAATCCGCTGGTTCATCGTTGACACCCACGGCGTCCTCTTCGCCGAGCCCCGCCCCCAGTTCGGCATCTTCGCCCCCATCTTCACCCGCAGCGGCCCCGCCGCTTTCGGGCGCGACATGGAATCCAGCAAACAGGTCTGGAGTGCCGACGAGGGCTATCCCGGCGACGCCGCTTACCGCGACTTCTACCGCGATCTCGGTTACGACGCGGAATTTGACTACATCAAGCCCTACATCCAATCCAACGGCCTCCGTAAGTTTACCGGCATCAAATACCACCGCATCACCGGGCGCACCGCCCACAAAGAACTCTACCATCGCCACACCGCCTGGGAACGCTCTGCTGAACACGCGGGAAACTTCATGTTCAACCGGGAACGCCAGATCGAACACCTCGCCGCCACCCTCGGCAACACTCCCATCGTCGTCTCCCCCTACGACGCGGAACTCTTCGGCCACTGGTGGTTCGAGGGCCCTGACTTCCTCAACTTCTTCTTCCGGAAAACCGCCTGCGACCAGGACATCTTCAAAACCATCACCCCCGGGGAATACCTCCAGAAGTTTCCCACCCACCAGCTCGCCACCCCCAGCGCCTCCTCCTGGGGCAGCAAAGGCTATTGGGAAGTCTGGCTGGAAGGATCCAACTCCTGGATCTACCAGCACCTCCACGCCGCCAACACCCGCATGACCGACATGGCCCGGCAGCACCGGGACTGCTACGGACTCTACGACCGCGCCATGAAACAGGCCGCCCGCGAACTCCTCCTGGCCCAATCCAGCGACTGGGCTTTCATCATGAAAACCGGCACCATGGTCCCCTACGCCGTCAAACGGACCAAAGACCACCTCCTCCGCTTCAACCGCATCTGCGACCAGCTCCAATCCAATTCCGTCGACGAAGCCTTCCTGTCTAACGTTGAGTGGCGCGACAACATCTTCCCCAACATCAACTGGCGTTACTACATCTAGCCCCGTTTCACCTTAAATTAAGCCCTACCCCCCAACCCCTTGGAAAACATCGCCTTCCCTCCCTTCGTGCGCTAAACTTCCTCCATGCCCGGTCCCCGTCAGTCTTGGACCCTGTTCTCTCTGGTCGCCTTTCTCCTCCTCCGGGCGTCCGCACCCGCCCAGACCGAGCCCCTCACCTCCATCGAGGCCATCCGGAACCTCAGCCAGGCCGAAGCCGACCGTGGCCTGCCGGTCCAGGTCAGCGGCGTCGTCACCTTCCTTGATGTCCCCCGCTCCCTCGCCTTCATCCAAAACGGGCCCCACGCCATCTACGTCTCTCCACGGTTTGCCGACGCCGACCAACCCGGCACCCCCCTCGTCGATCTCTCCGTGGGCGATAAAGTTGCGTTAACGGGCATCACCACGGCCGGCACCTTCGCCCCTGCCATCACCGGTGCCAACTCCGGTCCCGTCCTCGTCCGGCGCGAGGGCCGCAGCGGCCTTCCCAGCCCAGTGCGCCCCCTTCGGGGCAATCTACTCGACCCCTCTCTGGACTGTTTGTGGATCGAAGCCGACGGCCTTGTCCGCCAGTTGGGTGCCCGTCAGAACCGCCTCTACATTGAAATCGCTTCCGGTCGCACCATTTTCACCGTCGTCATCCCGGGCCGGTGGCCGGCCGACTCCATCCCCAACCACCTCATCAACGCCAGCGTCCGGGTTCGAGGCGTTTACGGCTCGATCACCAACGAGCACCGCCAACTCATCGGCCTCCGCCTTTACACCCCGAATCTTCGCTTCATCCAGATCCTCGACGGCGGTGCCGACTCCCTCTGGAGCCGCCGTCCCCTCGGCGTGGAAGAACTCATGCGCTTCCGCCAATCCACCGCCGAACGAGTCCGCCTTCAAGGTCATGTCACCGCCGTTTTCCCAGGGGAGGGCGTTTTCCTCCGCACGACCGACGGTTCCATCCGCGTCGCCACACCCCAGGCCGGCTCTGTCCAAATCGGACAGTGGGTTGACGCGGTCGGCTTCTCCACCATGGATGGCAGCCGCCCCGCCCTGGAAGACGCCATCCTTCAGCCCGGCCCTGTAGGCCCACCCCCCGATCCCATCCCCCTCCGCCCGGCCCAACTCCTCGACACCGGCCGACACGGCGAACTCGTCTCCGTCCGTGCCACCCTTATGGACCGCTTCTCCCGCCAGGGCGAAACCCTTCTCCTGCTCGGCGACGGAGTTCGCACCTTCACCGCCCAACTTCCTGCCGATGATCTCCCCAGCGGCATCCCCCTCCAAAGCCTCGTCCAGCTCACCGGCATCGCCCTGGTTGAACCCGAATTCCCCGCCCTCCAGAGCGGCACCGTCGCCGAACCCGTGTCCGCTCTCCCGGCCAATTCCTTTTCCCTTGCCCTCCGCAGCACCGCCGATATCTCCCTGCTTCGCCGCCCACCTTTTTGGACCCAGGACCGCATCCTGGCGGCCTTTGTTTTCCTCGCCTTCAGTCTGCTCCTTCTCACCTTCTGGCTCGTTGCCCTCCGTCGCAAAGTCCGCAGCCAAACCCGCATCATCTCCGAAAAAGCCGCAAACCAGCACATCCTCGAAGAACGCGCCCGCATCGCCCGCGAACTCCATGACACCCTGGAACAGGAACTCGCCGGCATTGGTCTCCAGCTCGACCTCGCCCGCTCCCGCCTCGGCCAGAGCGACGAGCGCATGCTCCGACCCGTTGAACTCGCCCTCCGCATGCTTCGCCGCTGCCAGAGCGAGACCCGTCGCTCCATCGCCAACCTCCGCTCCACCCAACTCGAACAGGCCGACCTCCCTTCCGCCCTCCGCACCATGGCCGAGGAACACCGCACCCCCGGCGGTGCCGACATCTCCGTCACCGTCACCGGCACCCCGGTCAAGCTCCCCGCCCCCGGTGACCAACACTTCCTCCGCCTTTTCCAGGAAGCACTCGCCAATGCCCTCAAACACGCCCACGCCCAAACCATCCACCTTCGGCTCGCCTACGAACCCGGCCGGGTCCTGGCCGAAATCCAGGACAACGGCGACGGCTTCGACCTCGCCCAGGGCGAAGCCCGCGAAGGCCACTTCGGCCTGCGCGGCATGCGAGAACGCGCCGCCAAACTCCGCGCCGATCTCACCATCGATACCGCCCCAGGCAAGGGAACCCGGATTTCACTCGCACTTCCGCTCCGCCCGCGCAAACTCCAATGTGCCGGGCGGCTCCACGCCCTTCCCGCTCCGTGATCACCAAAAAGAAAAAATCCGTCCGCATCCTCCTCATCGACGATCACTTCGTCGTCCGCATGGGGCTGGCTTCCTCCCTCAACGAAGAACCCGACTTCGACGTCGTCGGCGAAGCTGGCACCGGGCGGGAAGGCCTTAAACTCTACACGGAACTCGAACCCGACCTGGCCATCGTCGATCTCCAGCTCCCCGACATGCATGGTGCCGAAATCGTTTCCCAGATCCGGGCCGCTCACCCGCGCGCCCTCTGCGTCATGCTCTCCGTTAACGAAGGCGAAGACGATATCTTCCGCTCCGTCCAGGCCGGCGCGCGCGCCTACCTCGCCAAATCCATCGGGCGCGACCAACTCATCGACGCCCTCCGCCGCGTTCTCGACGGTCACACCTTTTTCCCCGACACCATCCAGCAACGCCTCCACAAACGCCAACAACGCCCTGAACTCACTGTGCGCGAAGGCGAAGTCCTCGATCTCCTCGTCGAAGGCCTCCTCAACAAGGAAATCGCCGACCGGCTCGGCGTCGCGGAAATCACCATCAAACAACACGTCAGCGCCATCCTCCGCAAGCTCGACGTCCAGGACCGAACCCAGGCGGCCATGGCCGCCGTCCAACGCGGCATCATCCGTCACCGCGGTGCCGGACGCAGTTCCTCACCCCTCCGGACCCACACCGGGCTTTCCAATTTACCCCCAAGCACCTAGGTTCAGGGCAACGTCCCCATAGCTCAAATGGATAGAGCAGGGCTCTCCTAAAGCTCAGATGGCGGTTCAATTCCGCCTGGGGACAGGCCGCCACTCATGAAACTCATCGCTGCGCTGCTCCTCACCGCTCTCAGCTTCTCTGCCTGCACCCAGCACAAGGAAGGCTTTTCCGGCCCCTCCATCAACAACGAAGAACCCGCCTACCAATCCGGCCTGGAACGAAGCCGCGACCAACCTCAGATCGAGCGCGAGGCCCGGGTCGATTTCTTCAAGGTCCGCAACTCTTTCTAAACCTCCCCGTGCACCCCTGCCTCACCGTCGTTATCCCCGTCTACAACGAGCGCACCACTCTCGCCGGGGTCCTCCAGCGCGTTCTGGCCCAGCCCGCCGTGGCCGAAATCATCGCCGTCGACGACGGTTCCTCCGACGGTTCCGGCGACGAACTCGAACGCCTCGCCTCCGCCGAACCCCGCCTCCGCGCCATCCGTCACCCCCACAACCGCGGCAAGGGTGCCGCCCTCCGCACCGGGTTTGCCCAGGCCTCCGCCGACTTCGTCCTCGTCCAGGACGCCGATCTCGAATACGACCCCGCGGATTATCCCGTCCTCCTCGCCCCACTCCTCGATGGCCGCGCCGATGTCGTTTTCGGTTCCCGCTTTGCCGGAGCCGGCGCCCATCGCGTCCTCTACTTCTGGCACTCCGTCGGCAACCACCTCCTCACCCTCCTCTCCAACATGGCCACCAACCTCAACCTCACCGACATGGAGACCTGCTACAAAGCCTTCCGGCGCGACATCCTGCAAAGCCTCCACCTCACCGAGGACCGCTTCGGCATCGAACCCGAGCTCACCGCCCGCGTCGCCGCCTTCCGCCCCCAGCTCCGCATCTACGAAGTCCCCATCTCCTACCACGGTCGCACCTATGAGGAAGGCAAGAAAATCGGCTGGCGCGATGGCGTCCGCGCCCTCTGGTGCATCCTCAAGTTCTGGACCCAGGAAACCCTCATCCGCCGCTCTTCATCGCCGCAGCCACCGAATATTCATCAGCCATCGTCATCAAACTGACATCGGCCAGTTGCGTGGGTCGGCGGGAGACTTAAGATCGGCTGGTCGATTCTGTCGCTCATGAGCGGGTTCTCCCCATCGGCTGCGGGGGGCTTTTCAGGAGCGACCACGGACGGGACAACGGCACTCACTTGCTCCAGCCTTGGTTCGTCCACGGGTCAAGGCGATCTGACAGCAGAAACCGGTGGAAGATTCCCTGGATTGGAATGGGCTTGATAGCTGTTCGTTTCCCGCCTATATGTCATTAATGGAATTAGTGCCGCAACAGAATCCCGAGCCTACACCAACAGAATCCGGTGCCCCCGCCGAGCGTAAAGGAAAAATTACCGTTCCCTTTATTACTTCGGTGATTCTGCATGGAGGGATCCTGTTGTTGCTAGGTGGGGCGGTGCTTGT
>CALFVM010000031.1 GCA_937928665.1 uncultured Candidatus Methylacidiphilales bacterium | reverse complement strand
CGCCCGGGCACGCTGCCCGCAAAACGGTTGGACCGCCTGATGCGCTTGACCGAAAATCCGGCCACCGGTCAACCGGTCAGCATAGACGGCTTTCCCGCCAAACCACCCCGCCGCGGAGACCTCGCGGCCGCGTTAAACGAGGCCCGTCCACAATGAAGGCACACCCGGCCTACGAGGCACTGGTTGATGCCTTCACCGCAGCCCGCGCTGCCCCCCTTCCCTCTCCGCGCACCCCCCAGCCCGTTCGTCCTCCGGAAATTGATAAACCCACCGCCGTCCTGATCTCCCCCCATCCCGATGACGAGGTCATCATGGGTGCCTTGCCCCGCCGCTGGCAACGCGAGCTTGGCTGCAACGTCCACGTCATCGCAGTCACCCTCGGATCCAACCCTTCGCGCAGGTCCGCCCGGGAGGCCGAGCTGACCCATGCCTGCGGGCTTCTCGGCTGGCATCTTCATCTGCTTGGTTGGACCGGCGTCGATGCCGATGCCATCCAACCCAACGCCGACCGGGTCCGGCAATTGCGGGAAATCTTGCGGCCGCTCCAGCCCGATGCCCTCTTTTTCCCGCATGACAACGACCAGCACCCCGCCCACCTCGGCGTTCACCGCCTCGCCCGGGAAGCACTGGCAGAAATCCCCAACACCCCGGCCATTTATCTGACCGAGTTTTGGCATCCCATGGAGAATCCGAATCTGTTGGTCGAGGTTCCCCCCACCGATCTCGCCTGCCTCATCGAAGCTTTGGCCTGCCACACCGGGGAAGTCGCACGGAATCCCTACCACCGGACCCTCCCCGCATGGATGATGGAGAATGTCCGTCGCGGTGCCGAACGGGTCGGCAAAGTAGGCGGCTCCGCACCGGACTTCCCTTTCGGCATCCTCTATCGCACCGAACCGCCTCCCGACAATCCGATCCTTCGCGTCACCCGCCCAGGCTAGTGCCATGTCGCCTCGGTCTTGGTAACCTCAGAACGTCGACACCCGCGCCGCCCTAGCTACCCCGCTTCTGGTCAGTTTTTACCTTTTCCATTCTTCTGTCATTTCATTCTGACAAATTCATGCCCACGCCAGGCACACCGGTCAGTCCATGACCACCCCCCAACAACCACCCCGTCACCCCGCCCCCAACTTCGCCCGGAGTGCCGCAAACGCATCCACCGGACGGGCAGCCTCCGTTGGTGCTGCCGCCGACGAACACCCCGTCGTGATCTTCAAAATCCCTTCCTCCGGCAACTCCTTGACAAACGACGACAGCGTCCGGGGATCATCCCGGTTGTATTTCCGCCGCGCCACACAATAGGTCATCGTCAGACACTGCATCGCCCGGGTCATCCCCACATAAAGCAACCGCCGTTCCTCGTCCAGGTTCCCCTCCAGCTTTGATCGCTCATGCGGCAGATATCCCTCCTCCAAACCCACCAGATAGACGTGCGGAAACTCCAACCCCTTCGCCCCGTGCAGCGTCATCAACGTCACCCCGGTTCCCTTTGCTTCCGCTTTGTCCTCCTCCTCCCGCTCACGATCCAAGCTCACCGAATCCAAGAAACCCTGAAGCGTGGATTCCGGCCGGGCCGCGTAATTGGCCAAATCGGTCACCAGCGAACGGACATTCTCAATCCGGCTCTGGGCCTCGGCAGAATCTTTGCACGTCCGCTCCAAATCGGCTTCATACCCCACCTCCTTGAGCAGGTCATCCAGGATCACCGACCACATCTTCCCGGCCTGCAGCCGACCGTGATAACGCTCCAGCAATTCCGCGAACGATGCCAGGGCTTCCCCCTGCTTCCGGCTCATCGGCGTCGAGGGTGACTTGATCTCATCCCAAATCGCCCGACCCTTCTCCCGGCTGTTCTCCTGCAAAATCCCCACACACGTTTCCCCGATCCCCCGGGGCGGCGTATTCAAAATCCGCAAAAGGTGCGCGTCATCCCGCGGGTTCGCCGCCGCATGCAGATAAGCCAGGATATCCTTCACCTCGCGCCGGTCATAAAACCCCTGCCCTCCCACAATCCGGTACGGAATCCGCAGCCGACGCAGCTCCAGTTCAAACAAACGCGAGAGCTGATTGACCCGGTAGAGAATCGCAAAGGCCTCAAACGGCAACTTCCCGGCGTTGAGCTTAGTGACCAAATCGTTAACCACCCACTCCGCCTCCTCCGCATCCGAGGGCGCAGCCACCAACCGAATCGGCTCACCAGCCGGAGCGGCCGACCAGAGCTTCTTGGCACGGCGTCGCACATTGTTCGCAATGACCTTATTGGCCGCACCCAGAATGGTCGGCGTCGACCGGTAATTTTGCTCCAGCCGGATAATCTTCGGATTCGGAAAATGCTTTTCGAACTCCAGAATATTGCCCGCTTCCGCCCCGCGCCAACTGTAGATGCTCTGGTCATCATCCCCCACCACACAGACATCATGCCGGTCACTAACTAGGCGGCGCACAATCTCCAACTGCAGAGCGTTGGTGTCCTGATATTCGTCCACCATGATCCAGCGGAATCGTTGGCGGAGCCGTTCCCGCGCCTCGGGCACCTCCCGTAACAACCGCACCGCCAGCACCAGCAGGTCATCAAAATCGACTGCATTGAGCAGCTTGAGTTCCCGGTCATACTGCGTGGCCACCGCATGAATCAAGTCATCCCGCGTCAAATCCGACACCGGGCGACCCTTATTCTTCGCGAGACCAATCAAGCCCTTAACCAAAGCCGGGTCCAGCTTCTCGCTCTTCCCCGCCATCTTCGTCACAATCTTTTTAATCAGCCCGGTCTGATCGCCTTCGTCGTAAATGGTAAAGTTCTTTGCATACCCCAACGGCTCAATCTCCTGGCGCAAAATCCGGGCGCAAAACGCGTGAAATGTCCCCGCGGTCAACGCCTTGGCCGCCTCCCGCGCCCGGGCCCCGATCGCCTGCCCCGCCAACACCGCAAACCGTTCCTTCATCTCCTTGGCCGCCTTGTTCGTAAACGTCATGGCCAAAATCTCCGACGGACTCACTCCGTTGATAATCAAGTTCACCATCCGAAACGTAATCACCCGGGTTTTCCCCGTGCCGGCCCCCGCCAGAATCAACACGGGGCCATGCAGCGTCTGCACCGCCTCCGCCTGAGGTCCATTCAACGTCGAAAGATCCAGCGACATGGCCGGCACGCTAGGGGTCGCAAAACGGATGTCAAAACCCCCCGCAAATCCTTTCCCGCTCCGCTTTTCTTCACCCAAAAGTTCGTTGCCGCTCTCCAAAAATCCAGTAGCTTCTGGCCATGCACGTCGTTCGACCCGAGCTCGGCCTCAAAGAAAAACTCTACCTCCCTTCCATTGTCGCCGGGATGGGCATCACTCTTAAACACCTCGGCCGTTCTCTCCGCCTGATGATCGCTCCGGAGAAAAAGAAGACCCTCAGTCCCTTGGACATGTCCGCCACCGGCATGGTCACCATGCAGTATCCGGAAGAAAAATGGACCTACCCGGACGGCTACCGCGGTGCTCCTGTTCTGGTCAAAGACGAGGACGGTCGCGAAAAATGCGTTTCCTGCCAGCTCTGCGAATTCGTCTGCCCGCCCCGTGCCATCCGCATCACTCCGGGCTCCATCCCCGCCAGCAGCCCCCACGCCAAGGTGGAAAAAGCGCCCGAAGAGTTCCAGATCGACATGCTCCGCTGCATCTATTGCGGGCTTTGCGAAGAGGTTTGCCCCGAGGAAGCCATCTTCCTCCGCAAAGAAAACCCCATCTTCGTCGGCCAAGGCCGCACGGAAATGGTCCACAACAAGGAACGCCTCTACGAACTGGGTGGCATCTACCCTCGGCCCATCAAAAAATGGGCATTGAAGTAAAACGTCCCGCCCGGCCATGAATCCGGCCGAACCTCCATCCGGTGGCGCTCCTGCCCGCCCTTACCAGGGCATCACCTTCCCCCTGCGGCCCGACCCCTCCACCTCCACCCCGCCAAAGACCGGACGACCTCACCCGGACTTCAACCTCAAACCGCGCGACGTCAAACGCCATCTCGACCGCTTCGTCATCGGTCAGGACGAAGCCAAAAAAGTCCTCT
>CALFVM010000030.1 GCA_937928665.1 uncultured Candidatus Methylacidiphilales bacterium | reverse complement strand
AGAGAGGTCGTCCAAACTTTGTGCCTAACGGCTCACATTGCGCAGCCTGCCCGGCTGGCGTCCACACAACAAGGGGCCGAATTCCTTGAAAAATGGGGTCTTATTCATAGACCCTACAACCAGCATTTACTGTACCGCCTTGCCCAGCATCGCCACTTTTGCGTATGTTAAGTTAGTGCCATTCAGGACTGACCCCGTTTTTCAGCGGCTAACCCCTTCTTCAAACTGGGCAATCCTTGCCTATATTTGCAATTTCCCTCGCTTTCGATATCATCGGCGGCGAAATGATGGTTGCTGCCGCTGTTTCGGAGCCCAAAACGGCTCCACGTCCCGCCTCCAAACCCGATGTGCGCCAAGACCCCGGCTGGCGCGTTGTGGTTTGGAACGATCCGGTTAATCTCATGAGTTACGTGGTCTATGTTTTTCAGAAAGTGCTCGGCTTCGACATGAAACGAGCTCGTAAACACATGCTTGAGGTGCACGAGCAGGGCAAGAGTTGCGTGGCCCAGGAAACCCGCGAACGCGCCGAACTTTACTGGCAACGCATTCAACAATACGGCCTCAAGGTAACGCTGGAGCGAGCCTGATCCGGGAAGGGTTCCATGCAAGTGGTGGCACACCCCGACGGGATTGAGTTGATGCTTTTTGAGCCAGAGGCCGCCCTGCTCGAATCGGTCCTCACGGAAATCGGGGACGCCTACAACCGCCCGCCGGAGTCTCTCTCACCAACGATCCGCAACCTTTGGTTTCCCGGTGAAGGTCTCCGGGCGTCCGAGATGAATGAAGAAGACGTGGAAGTTTGGAATCAAACCCTCGCTGAGTTCCGGAGCCACAACGGACAAATGTGCGAAGCCTGGCTCAAACGCCTCGATCGCGCCGCCGGCACAGAACCGCGCCGGGTCACTTTGCCCTATGAGGACGCCGACTCTTTCATCAACGTGATCAACGATTATCGTCTCCTCCAGGCGGCGGAACACGAAGTCGGTGAAGAAGAGATGGAGAAACCGCTGGAAAAAATCGAGGACCCAGAGTGCCAAGGGGCACTCCTCGAAATTCATTTTCTGGGCTGGCTCCTGGAATTAGTGCTCGACGCAATGAATCGCCGGAGTCAATCCCGGTGAAACCGTTCGCCCTCCTCGCCTTCACCCTGCTGGCCGTCGGCTTGACGGGCTGCGAGTCCACTCGAACCCAACGGCCGGTGCCCTACAGCGGCCTCGACCTCCGCACCACCGAACGTCTTCAGGAACGGCGCCGGGGCTTGGAAGCCGTTGAACAGAGCTACACCAACCGGGGCGGCCCGCCCACCAAGATGACCAACCGCCGGGAAATGGCCCGGCTTTCCGACGAGTTCGCTCTTCAGAAAATCGAGGAAAAGCAGGCCATTGAACGGGAACTGGCCCAGCGGTATTCCGCCGGAGATCGGCGGGCGTATTTTGACGGAATTGAAGCTCTTTTGACGTCCGGTCAAACCAGTCCACCTTCCACCCCATGAACGAGTCCGCCCTTCCCATCTCCGAGCTACGGCGGGAATACGTCGGCGGCGGCCTGGAACGTGACGCCCTCGCCCCGGATCCCATGGATCAATTTCGTGCCTGGTTTGACCAAGCCCGCGCTGCCGACCTGCTGGAGCCCAACGCCATGACCCTCGCCACTGCTGACCGCTCGGGTCGCGTCACGGCCCGGACCGTTTTGCTCAAGGCCTTTGACCACCGCGGCTTTGTTTTCTTTACCAACTACGGAAGCAGAAAAGCGGTTCAAATCGCGGAGAACCCTCAGGTCGCTCTCCTCTTCACCTGGCTCCCGCTTGAGCGCCAGGTCGAGATCACCGGCCCGGCCGAAAAAATCAGTTCCGCCGAATCCCTCGCCTACTTTGCCAGCCGCCCCTTCGGCAGTCGTCTCGGTGCCTGGGTTTCCCAACAAAGCCGGGTGATCCCGTCCCGCAAAGTCCTTGAGATGAAGTTTGAGGAAATGAAGCGAAAGTTCGCCAACGGGGAAGTGCCCTTGCCCGATTTTTGGGGAGGCTTCCGCGTCACGCCCCAAACGGTCGAATTCTGGCAGGGTTCCCCCAGCCGACTGCACGACCGCTTCCTCTACACCCGCACGTCATCCGGGGACTGGAAGATTGAGCGTATCTCCCCATAGCACGAGCCCCGTGCCAGCCCGCCCCGCCAACAGCCTACCGCTGAGCCCGGCTCAAAGACTCATCCGACACCACCAGAGTCATCACCTTCTCCTCCGTTGCGTCATAATAAATCTGGGCCAGTGCCTTCCCATCCTCACGCAGCAGGAGGGAATACATCCCTAACTCCCCCTTCAGCTTCGCCGGTTCCTCTGCCTCGGTCACCTTCCCCTCCCGGTCCAACGGTAACCAGAGCTTGCCCCCGCTGTTTGCCCGCAGCACCGCATCAAATAGTTCCGGGGAAATCGGCACGGTCACCACCTTGTCCGGATCATCCGGATCAGGTGCCGCCCCCCCATAGATTTCTCGCACCGACAGACCGTTCCGAAAATAGACCAAAATCGACAACCCTTCATTGCGATAAGCCACAACCTTCAACCCCCCTTCCGAAGGCTGGGCCTTCC
>CALFVM010000029.1 GCA_937928665.1 uncultured Candidatus Methylacidiphilales bacterium | reverse complement strand
GACCGATTTTGCAATGGCCCTGGGGGTGAATCTGGTCAATCCGCACTTGAGTCATCAGACGCTGGCGGGGGCGCGGAAGTATGACTGGCCGCACACGCTGTCCGATCACAGTCCGTGGTGGGAAAGTTATCGGATGCAGGCGGATCATGATGCCCGGGTCACGGTGGCCCTGGGGGCGGGGATGGAGATGAATCGGGTGCTGGTCCTTCAGCCGACGGGTTCAGCGTGGATGTACTCGCTGCCGAGTCAGTTCCAGTCGGGTGTAGCCGGGGCCGCCGCAGGGGGATGGCGGAAGGCGGCTTTGCGGAGCCAGGTGGGCTTATTGAAAGGGCTCTACGCGGGTCAGGTGGATTTTGATTTGGGCGATGAGTGGTTGCTGGAGGAAGTAGGGTCGGTTGAGGATGGGGAGTTGAGGGTGGGGCGGTGTCGTTATGCATGTGTGGTTGTGCCGCCAATGATGGAGACGATTCGGCCGGCCACGCTGGCGTTATTGAAGAAGTGGGTGGCGGCCGGAGGGCGGGTTCATTATTTTGGGGCCGGCCCGGAGAGGATTAACGGGCGACGGCCCGGTGGGGACGATGGCCGGTTAGCGGAGGTTGTGGCGGGATGGAGACAACACCGGGATGGAGATGCGCTGGTGGCGGCGGTGCGGGCGGAGGTTCCGCCAAGGCTGAGTGCGCCGGGTGGAGGCGCGTTGCCGCCGGATCTGGTGTGGGCGTGGCGGGGATTGTCGGACGGATCCCAGATGCTTTTTTTGGCCAACCCATGGCGGAAATTATTGGAGGGGGTGGTGGAAATAGCGGGCGGGCGGGCGACGAATTTGGAGACGTTTTCGGGCCGGATAGGCGAGTTTACGGCACGACCGGAGAAGGGAACTCTGCGATTACCATTCAAGATGGGGCCGACCACGCACTGCCTATGGTGGATCCGTCCGGAGGTCAATCCTTCGCCAACGGAGGTTCGGGAGCCGCCGCGCTGGGCGGTAAATTTGAGCCGGCTGTCGGTGACTCGGGATGAGCCTAATGTTTGCGTGATGGATTACTGCGACTTGGAATTACCGACACGCCGGTTGACATCGATTAACACAACGCAGGCCGACGATCTGAACTGGCAGGAGCACGGCTTTCCGCATAATCCGTGGAATGTATCGATTCAATTCAGGCGGGTGTTTCTTGAGTTTCCCTTCGGCGAAGACTCGGGATTTGCGGCGAGCTACCGTTTCGAGTTGGGAGATTTGGGCGAGGCGACCCGTGGGTTGGAAATTGCGTTTGAGCGGCCGTGGCTTTACCGGGCGACGTTAAATGAGCGGGAGTTTTCCACGTTGGCAGGGCGACGGTGGTGGGATGAGAACGTGCGTGCATTTCCTATTGGGCAACTGGTGCAACCGGGGATGAATGTCTTGCGGATTGAAGTGAAGCCGATGCATCCGTTGGCTGAGATTATGCCGGTTTATCTCCTCGGTGACTTTGCGCTGGTTCCCGGGGCTGTCGGCTTTCGGGTAGAGGCGTCCCGTCACCTGGGAGTAGATTCGTGGATCGATGCCGGGCTCCCATTTTACTGTCGGGGCGTCACGCATCGTTACGCGTTTCGAACGGATCGAGCGGCGCGTGAAATTCTCCTTAACCCCGGAGCCTGGCGGGGGTCGGCTGTGGCGGTGACGTTAGACGGGGAACCGCTGGTGCGTCTGAGTCATCCCGGAGCGATTGTACGGGTGCCGTGCGAATTAGCTGCTGGAGATCATGAGCTGGCATTTACTTTGATGGGTAATCTGAGGAATCAGTTGGGGCCGTTTTATAGCGATGGACTTCCCGGGGTTTGGAGCTGGATGCACCATCCTAAGAGCGCTCCACCAGGAGCATCTTATCGATTTGTGCCGACCGGTTTGACTGCTCCGCCCTTTGTTTCCCTGGCATGAAAGGGGTCTTCCGCTAGGGGAGGCGGGACATAAGCCTGTCAGCAAGTGGCTTGGTGCCTTCATCCAAAGCGCGAAGAGATTCTTTGAGTTGGCGGGGATCCCGGGTGCGAAGGGCGGTTTCGACCGCGTTCAAAAGGCGGGCGACGTCGGCCTGTTCCGGCCCGGAGACTTGGGTGCCCAGGATTGCGAGTGCTTTGCGGGTCATGGTGATGGCCCGCTCGGCTCCGAGCCGGGCTTCGACCCATTGGCGTTCGGCCATGTCTTGGAGGGCGTGTTCGACCGACTGGCTGACCATGGCCTCGACCTGGACGTCATCGACATCAACGGCGGTCCGGATCTCCAGAGTTTGTTCGCTACCGGTCGTGAGGTCGCGTCCGAGAACGGTGAGGATGCCGTCGGCATCGATCGAGAACTGGACACCGACACGAGGCACGCCACGCGGGGCCGGAGGGAAGGGAAGGTCGAACTGACCGAGTTCCCAGTTGTCTTTGGCGAGCTCGCGTTCGCCCTGGAGGATTTTGATGCGAACGCCGGGCTGACTGTCAACGGCGGAGGTGAATTGTTCACCGGCTTTACAGGGAATGGTGGAGTTACGCGGCAGGATGACGTTCATGAGCCCGCCGAAGGTTTCGATCCCAAGGGAAAGGGGGGTGACATCAAGGAGGACGACGCCACGCAGGCTGCCTTCGAGCATTCCGGCTTGGATGGTGGCACCGAGGGCAACGGCTTCGTCCGGATCGACCGAGGTGTTGGGCTCTTGATGGAACAGCTCAGATGCCAAGGTCCGAATCCATGGCATGCGCGTCTGTCCTCCGACGAGAAGGACGTCATCGAGATCAGCGGGATCCACGCCTGCGTCGCTGAGAGCGCGTCGGCAGAGGTTGGGGATGTTGGCAAAGACGCGGGATGCTTCCTGCTCAAGCCAGGAGCGGTCCAGGGTGGTGGACCAGCTTTGGCCCTGCCAGAGGAAGGGAAAATCGGCTTGGACCGATTCACGTTGGCTGAGATCGATTTTTAGAGATTCGGCGTTTTGTCGAAGGGTGGGGCGGGAGTGGATGGCCGCCTCGGGACCAAGTTCCGCATGGACGCGGCGTTGGAGTTCTTCCGTGATGGCTGCGTCGAGATCGTCGCCACCGAGCCGGGTATCGCCACAGGTAGAGAGGACGCGGAAGACGCCTTCTTTTTGCTCGAGGATGGAGAGGTCGAAGGTGCCGCCACCGAGGTCGAAGACGGCATAGCGACCGGCTTGGTTGCGGGAGAGTCCGTAGGCGAGAGCAGCGGCGGTCGGTTCGTTGAGAATCCGTTCAACGGTGAGTCCGGCAAGTTCGCCCGCGCGTTTGGTGGCCTGGCGTTGGGCGTCATGGAAGTAGGCAGGAACGGTGATAACGGCCCGGTGAATGTCCCGACCGAGGTAGGCTTCCGCCCGTCGTTTGAGTTCGCGGAGGATGGCAGCGGCGATGGTTTCGGGAGGGGTCCAACCGTGGGGAAGGTCGATGCCCCAGCGTCCGTCGGGACCTGGTCGGACTTGGTAACCCCAACCACCAGAATCGGCGGGTCCGTCGGCGGTCCGGCGTCCCATCAAGCGTTTGGCGGAGCCGATGACTTCGGCTGGATGGGTAAGGCGGGCCCGCTTGGCGGACTCGCCCACAGTGGGTGCGGTTCCGGGGTGAAAATGGACAACGGAGGGGAGGATGCGTCTCCCTTCATCATCCGGAATGAGAACGGGAAAACCCGTATCCACCAGCCCGACAAGGCTGTTGGTGGTGCCCAGGTCGATGCCGAGGATTGGACCGCTCATGTCAACACTTCAGCGAGATGGAGAAACCGTTCTTGAAGCCGGAACCGGATTTTTTCGGCGAAGGCGAATCGTTGTCGAAGGGAGGCGAGTTCAGAGGGGGTGTAGACGGGCCAAGCGGCATCGAGGGCTTGAAGTTCACCGATCAACCCGTCTTCGAGTTGGTCGATTTCTTCGCGGAGCGTATTCAAGGCTTCCAGCAGGTGGTGTCCCTCAGCCGCTGCCATGGCCTTTTCCAGAGTCGTCCGTGCGCCGGTGTGCTCGGTCAGCCAGCGATCGCATTGTTGAGCGCAGTGGCCGGAGCGCATGAGGAGATCGCCCCACGGCTCGGGCACGGTTGCCACTTTCGGTGAATCGTTGGAGCAGGAAGCGGCGAGGAGTCCGAGTCGGGAGGAGATTTTTTTCAGGGTGCGGTAGGACTCGGTAAGTTCGGCGGAGGCGCGGGCGGCGCAGGCCTTGGATTCGGGGTCAGAGGCGAGGTCGGGGTGAGCGGCGGCGGCCCGGGTGGTGAAGTTAGCTTCAAGGGCATTCGGATCGATCCAGGGGCGTGGCTCGAAGCCCAGGAGTGCGAACGGATCGGGATGAAGGGACGGGTTGGGTAGGGTGCTCATGCGGCGAAGCTTTCGCCGCACGAGCAGTGGGCGACGGCGTTCGGGTTGGTGACTTTGAAGCCACCCTTTTGCAGGTCGTCGCTGAAATCAATTTCCGAGCCGCTGACGAAGAGGGCAGATTTGGGGTCGACCACGATCTTCACGCCGCGGGAGTGGACGAGGATGTCGCGATGGGCGGGACCGTTGACCAGGTCCATTTTGTATTGGAGGCCGGAACAGCCTCCGCCAAGAACGGCGACGCGGAGGGCCCCATCGGGCCGTTTTTGGCGGGCGAGCAGTCCGGCGAGCCGGGCGGCGGCTTTTTCCGTCAGTTTAACCAGGCGTTCGTTCCCAGTTTTGAACTGGATTTCTGCGGGAGCGGTCACGGTTGGGGAGTTTAAGCTTGGGAGGGTGTTTTGCCAACTCTGGTGAGAGGGACGGTCTGACGGGGGGAACAATTTTTGTCGTGGGCGGGACAAAAATTGTGACGGGAGGGAGGGGTCAGGTGTGGAGGAGCCCTTGTTTGGCGGCGAGGCGGGCGAAGGGGCCGCCTGCGGCGAGGAGTTCGTCAAAGGATCCCTGTTCCACGATCCGACCTTCGCTGAGGACGAGGATGCGGTGCATGGATTGGAGAGTGCTCAGGCGGTGCGCGACACAGATG
>CALFVM010000028.1 GCA_937928665.1 uncultured Candidatus Methylacidiphilales bacterium | reverse complement strand
TTGTCTCGGCCGCGACAAAAATTGTAACGCCCTGCCCGTCAGTTCCCCGCCGCCCCGCCCGCACCACTCAGGCTCCCCGCCAGCCGGGCCACCGCGCCCTGCAAAGCCAGCCTCTTCTTCGCCGCCTCAAGCCCCAGATACCCAGGCGGCACCACAGCCCCAGGTAGCATCGGATCATGGACCACCGCCCGCTTCCAAGCCCGATGCTCCACTTCCGACCACGTTGCCAGACCTTCCCGCGATGGCCGAAGGCGGACTTTTTCGAATCCCTCCAGCGTCCGAAGATAGTCCCGGTAAAGTCGGTTGACCTTCTTGTAATCCCATGCGCTCTCCACCATCTTCCGGTCAGTTGCCTCCCCCTTCGAATCCGCCAGCAAAAGCAGCAGCCGGGAACAATCCGTCTCCTGCTCACCCATCAACCTTTCCAGCCCGGGAGACATCATCGGCGCAATCCAGACACTCCCCTGCAAGCATCCACACCCGGCGGCCAGAAGGGCGCGCGTCAGCTTCCGTCGCTTGCCCGCTTGAGCCTCAGGAATATCGAAAAGAAACAAACGCCACTTTCCGTCCCAAACAACCGACCACGCCGCCACCGGATCGCGCGGACCGCACGCCGCCGCCATCCCGCCCTCCGTCAAACGGTGAAGGCGCTTTCCGGTCGCCGGGTCGATCATGGATTCCACCAACCCCTCCGCCTCCAACCGCCGGAGATGCGCCTGCAGCCCCCGCCGATAAGCCCACGCCTCAAACGAATCGGTTAAATTCCGAAACGTGGGCCGAAAGGCAACCGACCCGAGATAATACATCTGCCAAAGCAACAACTCCGTTTTCGCTTTCATGCGCCGAACCTTACAATTTTTGTCTCGGCCAGGACAAGAATTGTAAAGGCCCGAAGGCGAAGCGGTGGTCGCTCAGGTCATGTTGGCTCCGACCGATTCGCTCAACCCGACAAAGGTCTCCTCCGGCAGAGTCAACGGACGGCCTTTCAGCCAGAGGACCATCCAGTGCCGCCGAATGCGGGGCCGGATCTCGATCGGCAGAATCGAACCCACCTCGAGTTCCGCTCGGGCTATCCACCGCGCCGCCACCCCAATCCCGATCCCGAGCTTCACCAGTTCCTTAATCGCCTCCATGCTGCCCAGTTCAATCAGCGATCCGGTGCGAATGCCGAGCTTGAGGAAATACTCCTCCACCAGCCGAAAGGTCACACTCCCTCGCGGGTAGAGAATGTAGGTCTGGCCCTGCATCTCCTTGCGCCCCACCCGCTCCCGACCGGCCCACGGGTGCCTGGGACTGACGAGAAGGGAGAGTTCGTCCGAGAAAATTTCCCGGCCGGAGAACGGCGTGAGGTCATCGGGCCGCAGGGCGAGAGCAAGATCAATTTGCCCGTCGAGGAGCATCGCCACCATGTCCGGCGTGTCCCCCGGCCGGACGGAAATGTCATAGCCGGGAAATCACTCCTTAAATTCACGCAAATCCGGAGGCAGGACAAATTGAGAGCCCGCGGCACTGCACCCAATCCGGAGACGTCCGCGGTCGAGATGTTCCATGGAACGCAACTGCTGGGGAATTGCCTCGACCTCCCGCAAGAGCCGTTCGGAGCTGCGCAGAAGGACTTCCCCTTGTGGCGATAAATGAACACGGTGCCCCGATTTGTATAAAAGCGGACAGCCCAGTTGTTCCTGCAAACCCCGGATCGCATGACTGACCGCCGACTGAGTCAAATGAAGACGCGCGGCGGCCCGGGTGAAACTGCCGGTGCGGGCGACACTGACAAAGGTGCGGAGCTGGCGAATTTCCAAGGACCGATCCATGTATGAAATGCATTCATACATTTTCAAAAATCATTTCAAGATTTGATTAAGGGAACATCGCTCCGCTGGCATGGGGAGTGCCTTCAAGTCCGGCATGCCTGCTTCGATTGCGCAAAAAAAGACAGCACCCCGCCCGGTGGCAGCTCGTGTCCATCCCACGGCCATTTCCCTCGGATTCGTGCCTTTGACCGATTGCGCACCCCTGGTGGCCGCCCATGAATGGGGTCTCTTCGCCCAGGAAGGTCTGGAGGTCCGCCTGGTCCGGGAGGTCGGCTGGGCCAGCGTTCGGGAACGTTTGGTCTTCGGAGAAATCGACGCGGCCCAGGCACCTGCGCCGATGGCTTTTACCATCAAACTCGGGATGGCCGGACCCATGGCCGACGTCCTGACCGCTTTCGTGCTCAACCTCCAGGGCAATGCCATCACCCTGTCATCCAGCCTGCGGCAAAAGGGCGTTACGGACGCGGTTTCCTTTGGCCAGTTGGTCCGCTCCGAGAAGCCTCGCCGCCTCACCCTCGGCATTGTTTCGGCCCATTCCATGCACAACCTCTTGCTCCGCCACTGGCTGTTGCGGGCCGGTCTCCACCCGGAGCGGGATGTTCGGATCGTCGTTCTACCCCCGCCCCAAATGGCCCGCAGCCTGGGTTCCGGAGCCATCGACGGCTTCTGCGCCGGGGAACCGTGGAACACGCTGGCCATCCGCACCCAGATCGGCTGGTGCCCGGCCATCGGCTCGGAGCTGATGCCTTTGCACCCGGAGAAGCTTCTCCTGGCCCGAGGCTCGTTTGCTGCCAACCGGCCCGAGGAACATCTGGCCATGGTCCGGGCACTCGACGCCGCCTGTCGCCAGTGCGAGACGTTGGCAGGGAGGGCCGATTTGGTCTCAATCCTGGCCCGCAAGGAATACCTCAACGTTGCTCCCCAGATTCTCAAGCCCGCCCTGTTGGGTCCATTCGATCGCGGCAACGGCACCACCGCAGAAGCCTCCGCTTTCCATTGTTTTCACCGTTCCGCCGCCAACGAACCCTCTCCGGAAAAGGCTCTCCATCTTTATCGGGAAATGCAGGGCGCGGGAATCCTACCGGCCGAGCCTGCGCTGCCCGGTCCAATGCTCGAACACGTCTTCCGCCACGACATCTACCGGAAAGCCCTCCGCTCCCCAAACCAACCCAAGAATCAAATCCAAGCATGAACCTCACCAAACTCATCCGCTACGGTCTCATCCTCTGCCTTACCGCCAGCCCGGTGTGGGCCCTGGAAAAAACCGACCTCAAACTCGGTTTCATCAAGCTGACTGACTGTGCGCCGATGGTGATCGCTCATGAAAAAGGGTTTTTCGAAGACGAAGGCCTCCACGTTACCATTGAAGCCCAGGCGAATTGGAAAGTCCTCCTCGACCGCGTGATTAGCGGAGAGCTGGACGGTGCTCACATGCTGGCTGGCCAGCCCATCGCCGCCACCGTCGGCATCGGCTCCCAGGCCCATGTGGTCACCGCTTTCAGCATGGATCTCAACGGCAACGCCATCACCGTCTCCAACGAAGTTTGGGAGGAGATGAAAAAGCACGACGCCAATCTCCGCCAAAAAAAGCCCAAACACCCGATCACTGCGGAATCGCTCAAACCGATTGTCAAAGCGCGTGCCGACGCCGGACGCCCGCTGCAAATGGGTGTGGTTTTCCCGGTCTCCACGCACAATTACGAATTGCGCTACTGGCTGGCGGCATCCGGAATCCATCCCGGCTTTTACACCCCGCAGGACATCAACGGAAATACCGATGCCGAAGTGCTGATCTCCGTCACCCCGCCCCCGCAAATGCCCGCCACTCTCGCCCAGGGCACCATCCAGGGTTACTGCGTGGGCGAGCCCTGGAACCAGGCCGCCGTCTTCCGTGGCATCGGGGTTCCCGTGGTCACGAACGAACAAATCTGGAAAAATAATCCTGAGAAAGTCTTCGGCGTGACCGCAGAATGGGCACAAAAAAATCCGAAAACGCACGTCGCTCTCATCAAGGCTCTTATCCGCGCCGGCCAGTGGCTCGATGCCAGCCTTGAGAATCGTAAGGAAGCCGCCCGCATCCTTGCCCGTCCCGAATACGTCGGGGCTGATTACGAAGTCATCGCCAACAGCATGACCGGCACCTTCGAATTCGAAAAAGGCGATAAGCGGCAGATGCCTGACTTCAATGTCTTCTTCCGCTACCACGCCACCTATCCGTTCTATAGCGATTGCGTCTGGTTCCTCACCCAGATGCGCCGCTGGGGCCAAATCCCCGAGCCCAAGAGTGACCAGTGGTATCACCAGCAGGCCCAAAAAATTTACCTCCCTGCTGTCTATCGTGAAGCCGCCGCCGCTCTGGTCAAGGAGGGCAAGATCCAACCGTCCGACGTCCCGGACACCGACGGCTTCAAGCCCGTGGACAACGGGTTCATTGACGGCATCCCGTTCGACGGTCGCCG
>CALFVM010000027.1 GCA_937928665.1 uncultured Candidatus Methylacidiphilales bacterium | reverse complement strand
ACCCACCCGTGGCGGCCAGCTGGTCGCCGCGGTAGATTTCAATGCGGTTGCGGTCGGCAGCCCAGGTCTGAAGGGTGAGCTCGACCGGCTCACCGGGGTTGAAGACTTTGTCCGCGGAGCGATAGCTCAGGTATTCCCAATCGGCCGGTTCCTTGCTGCCGGGATGGCCGGCGTTGATGATGAAGGGTTTGCCGTGAACGGCGGCGGCCCGGAAGGCCAGGGCACTGGCGCGGTCGGGCAGCCAGGAGGCGGCGCGGCGGTCCCCATCAAAATCGTTCCAGGCTTCCACCGTGCCGGTTTTCAAATCCGGGGAGAGTTGGCAGAGCCATCCGGAATTTTCAGTGAGTGGTTTGAGGGCCAGCGGGCGGCGGCGGACATCGCCTTCCTCGGGGTAGCGGAGGCGGATCACGGTTTCCCAGAACGGAAGGAAGACATCATACATGCGGCGGCGGTCGGCCCCTTCGTGGCCGGTGATTTCTTCCTCGTAATGAGCCCAGAGCGCGCCCAGGGCACGCTGGGATTGGAAGGTTTCACGGGCGCGGAGGTTGCCGCCGGGGTTGTCCCAAATGCCCATGGCCAGGATCATGGGCACGGCGCGGTGTTTCTCCGTCCAGGCCAGGCCGGCACGAGCACCCACAGTGGGGCAGACCGCGATCATGCGATCCGGAACCTGGAAGAGGAGGTCCATGACCATGGCGCCGCCGTTGGAATTGCCGGCCGCCACCATCGGCGCGTGGGCCAACTCCGGCCGGTTGAGCGAACGGGCGAGCGCGGAGAGCCCCTGGAGGATTTCCGGTGCGCCTCCGGTGGTGAGGTGGGAAGCACTGGCGATGCCAAAACCGAGGTTGGCGGCAAACGCGCGGAGCTGCGGCATGCGGGCGGCGACCTCACCGCCGTCCCCGATGACCACCAGGCCCCGGACCACCGGCAGATTGGGCGGAATCCAGACGGTGAGCCGGAACGGGTTTGGCTTTTTATCGTTAGACCAGCGGTGGAGTCCGTCCGGATCGGCGGCGTGCAGCGGATTCAGAAAAGGTCCGCACACTGTGATGGCTAACAGACTGAGGATGGCTCGCATTTTCATAGGGATGAGCGATGACTTTCTCGGTGGGTTCGATTGGGGTGAAGGTGAAGCGGGTGGAGTTCAGCGGATGCGTTCCTGTCCGGGGGTGATCATTTGATCGGTCAGTTCCTGGAGGTAGGGCATGTGCTCGAACTGGATTTTCTCGCGTTTTTCTTTGTCCAGGCCGGGCATTTCTTGGGTGAACTTGAAGGGTTTGACCGAGCCGCCGGTCAGGTAGCGCCAAACGATCAGGCCATTGAGGGCGGCACCGGTGAAACTCTGGTGGCCGAAGTCGCCGTAGAGCACCTGGTTGAAGGCCATCGGATCATTGTTTTTGGTGCCCTGACCATCGGGATTCTTGGGCAGCGGGAATTTTTCGCGGGCTTTCGACCAGACCTGGCCAGCGGGAATAAAGCCGGTGTCGAGCGTTTCGGCCATTTGTTTGATGCGGCGGTGGGCGGTTTCCTGCCACTCGTCGTATTTGAGCCAGCCGACCTGAGGTTCGTAGAGGACGGGGAAGGCGCCGCTGGCGCGAATCCAGTCCACCAGAGTGCGGGTGTTTGCCAACAAGTCTTCATCGGTGGCTTTGTTGGCGTAGGCGTCCTCCCAGGGCTGGATGATGACCACGTCCCAGCCTTCATCGATGCGTTCTTTGACGCCGAGCCGGGTCCAAGTGGCGTATTCCTCGATCATGCCCATGCCTTTCCCGATGTCCTGGGATTTGAGGCCGAGGGGCTGGGCGGTATTTTGATCGAGGGTTTCGAGCCAGCCGGAGACGGGGCCGCAGAAGCCGATGAGGCTGTTGCCGATGAGGAGGACGCGGCTGCCTTTGCCGATCGGGAAGGGCTTGGCGATTTGCTCGGCGGTGGCGACGCGCACGGAAAGTGTCTGGCTGCTGGAGGCGCCGGCGTCGTCGGTCACGGTGACTTTGATCGGATAGCGACCGGGTTCGGCAAAAGACTTCTCAACCACGGGCCCAGTGGCTGTGCCACCGGGGCCGAAATCCCAGGTGGTTTCTTTAATCTGGCCATCAGGGTCGCTGCTGGCAGATGCGTCGAATTTCACGGACTCGCCGGGAGAGACCAAGCGTTTACTGACAGTGAACTGGACGCGCGGAGGGAAGTTGTCAGGGGATCGAACGGTGATGAGTTGGCGGGCGATGCCGGAGCCTTTGTCGTTGTCTTCCGCGACCAGCAGCACTTCATAAAGCCCCGGCTCATCGTAGGTGTGGGTGGGATCGGGGGCGAGAGTTTCGGTTTTGCCATCCCCAAAGTGCCAGGTGTATCGGCCGACCTGGCCGTCCGGATCTTTGGAATCGGAACCGCGGAATTTCACCGTCAACGGAGCGACCCCTTCGGTGGGCTCGGCGCGGATGATGGCTTCGGGTGGTTTGTTGCCGGCCTTGGGGCCGGGGCCCGGGTCGGTTTCCGGTTGGGGCTGGAGAGTGAGGCGGGGTGAAGCGATGACCGCCTTGGTGTTCCAGCGGATCGCGGAGGTGGTGTCGAGCGAGCTGATTTTTAATTCCTGAACACCGCGTAGATCGAGCAGGATCGGCGCGGTTTTCCGCAGCGGGAGAACGCCGGTGTCCAAAAGGAGTTTGCCATCACCAAAGAAACGAAGAACGGCGTTGCCTTCCCATTGGCCCACATCCGCACTGAGGCCGGCGTATTTGCCATCCAGCTTGTGACTCCAACTGCCGGAGCCGCGGATGATGGTCAGTCCCTTTTCATGGCTCTTGCCACCAATCTCGATCGGTTTCTTCTCGTAGTTGGTGTTGATAAAAAGGGCCTGGCCGAGATTTTCCGATTCCTGGTTAGGAACGACCGGCAGGTCAGAGAGCCAGACAGTTTCCGCAGTAGCCGTCAAGGGCCACAGACTGAGGCAGAACAGGGGGATGAGGAGATGGTGTTTCATAGATAGCTCTTTGATTTAGGATGCGATTTGTAAAATGCTGAAGGAAACCGGGGGCAGGGTAAGGGTGTGGCGCGAGCCGGCGCGTTGCACCGCGACTTCCTCCCCGTGGAGCGTGCGCCAGATCGCCGCATCCGCATCCTCCCAGGCCGCCTCGGCAGGGCGCGCAGCCGGGTTGAGGCCGATGATCAAACGGTCCCTCCCCTCCCCACGCTGGTAAACCAACGGATAGGCGTCCGGCGCGGAGAAGAGGATGCGGAAGTCCGCATCGGCGGCCAGAGCAGGGCGCGACCGGCGCAGGCCGATGAGGCGGCGGACGCGGTGGAGCAGGGAGGCGGGGTCCGCTTCCTGCGCGGCCACCGTGGGGGCGTCCGGAGCGGGATCGACCGGCACCCAGAGCCGGTCGGGCGGCGCGGAGGAAAAGCCAAGGTTAGGGCCGGGATGCCATTGCATGGGCGTGCGGGCACCGGTGCGGGGCGGGTAGCAGCCTTCGCGCACGGGGATGTTGTCCAGGTGACGCATGCCGATTTCATCGCCGTAATAGATGAAGGGCGCGCCGGGCATGGTGAGGAGGAAGGCGAAGATGATCTCGAGGTCGTCGGCATTGCGCCCGATGGCCAGGCGGGGGAGATCGTGGTTGGCGGCAGGAATGGAGATCAGGCCCTTGTCCTTGGTGGCGTGATAGTGTTGGAGATAATCCTGGAGAAAGGCGTGGATGTCCCCTTGGCCCTGGCGGTCGAACCAACTGTGGCCGGGCGGCTTGGGCGGAGCGCCGGGGGTGCGTTCGTTTTCCTTGCGAAAGAGATTTTCGTAGGAAGGAATCCAGTGGAGAAAATCCGCGTGCAGCCCGGTGCCATCGAGACAATGCGTGGGGTGGGACCACTCGGCCACAGTGAAGAAATCGGGATGGATCGCTTCACACCGCTGCCGGGCCTCGCGCCAGAAGCGGCGGGCTTCGCGGGCACCGGGATCGTTGCGGGTGATGGAACCGGCCATATCGACGCGGAACCCCGAGGCACCGAGGTGCATCCAGAACTCCATGATCTGTTTCATTTCCTCCCAGAGGCGCTGAACGTCGGGGTGGGTGGTAGGGAGCTGCCAGGGCTGGTCGGGATCCGGCTCGGCAAAGCCGAAGTTCAGCGCGGGTTGGGACCAGAAAAAATTGATCAGGTAGTTGCCATTACGGTCGGAATAGCCATGGACCCTTTTCCCTTTCCACTTCTCACCGCCATTGTCCCAGGCACTCTGCGTCCAAACATACCAGTTGGAATAGGGGTTAGGTTCGGGGCGGGCGGATTGGATGAACCAGGGGTGGTCGATGGACGTATGACCGGGGACAAAATCAATGAGCACGCGCAGGCCACGGGCGGCGGCTTCGCGGAAGAGACGGCGGGCATCCTCATTGGTGCCGTAACGGGGATCGACCGCACGGAAGTCGGCCACATCGTAACCGGCATCGCGCATCGGGGAGCGGTAGAATGGGTTGAGCCAAAGGGCGTTGGCGCCGAGGCTTTGGACGTAATCGAGTTTGGCGGTGATGCCGGGCAAGTCACCGATGCCATCGCCATTGGTGTCGAAAAAAGTCTGGGGATAGATCTCGTAAAAAACGGCGGAGCGGACCCAGTCAGGAATGGAGGAAAGTGCACTCATAAACGATCAGTGACAGGCATGGCGGTTAGGGTTGAACGGGGGCGAGGCGGGAGAGGTGGATGCCGGAGACGCGGGCTTTGCCCTTGGTGGCCTTGAATTCAATGAGCATCTCACCGTTGGCCACAGTGGTTTCGGCGGTGGCTTCGACCGCTTTATTGATCCCGCCGGCCCGGGCCACGATGTCGTAGGCGGCGAGTTTCACCTGGCCATCGATGGAGACGTCAAAGACATTTTCGCCGGGGGCGGTTTCTTTTTCTGTGTTCTGGCAGAAGGTGAAGACGACGCGGTAGTTGCCCTTGGGCACGATGAGCCGGTATTGGAACGACTCACCCTCGCGCCAGTAATGGAAGAGATCGGGATCGGCCACGCCCTCGAGCTTGACGTGACGTCCGCCGCTGCTGCCGCCTTCGGCAATGCGGTCCCCTTGATAGGCCCGGTGGGTGGACCAGGCGTAAACGCCGCCTTCGCGCCCGCAACGGATACCGAGCACGGGGACGCCGGCCTTCGGATCGGGCGGCAGGAGGATGACCGTGCGGTAGCGGTTCGGCTGGGTCCAGTTGGCTTCCGATCCGCTCCAGGCCAGGGTGCCGAGCACGGGTCCGCCCGCCGTGGAACGATCGGTGACCAGGGCATCGAGGCCGAGCGCATAACCGACCGGGCCCTGGGAGCCGAGGCGTTCATGGCCGAGGGCTTCGAGTGCGGCACTTTGTTCGAGGAAGTAACCATCGGGTTGTTTGCTGTGACGGGTGCCGTGGTGCCAAAAACCACCGAGTTTTTCCGCCCACCCGCCCGGTCCGGCGGCGAAGCGCCAGTCATCCCAATTGTAGATTTCCTCCCGGTTGTTTTTTCCATCGAGGAAGAGGGCACCGCGGTCGCCCTCGGCTCCATCGACCGGATGGGGATCAACGACCTTGAGTGCAGCGAAGAAGCGGCGCTCGAACCAGCCGAAGTCGAGCGCGGCGGTGGCTTCCGGTTGGCCTTCGATGACTCGGAGAGGGTGACGGCTGAAGTCCCAGGGCTTGCCCTCCGGGTTCCCATTGACTTCCGGGGCGGAAGGCACCATCCGGGCAAAAGCCACATCGGCACCGGCCGGAGCCACTGTGCCTTCGAAGATTTTGGTGGCGGTATCCGGGTTCTCGGTGTCGCCATCGGTGACGCGGAGTTCGACTCGATAGGGGCCGGCAAAACCGGGGGTGCCTTCGAGGATGCCGCCTTCGCTCAGGCGCAGGCCGACCGGCAGGGCGGAAGCGGGGCCGACCGACCAGCTCAGGGGCGGGTTGTTGCTTTCCGCCTTGAGTTGCTGGCGGAGATAGACCCCCTGGGTAAGCGCGGGCAATGCCGTATCAGTGATGACCGGCTCGGTGTCGGGAGCCACGGTGAGGGTGTAGGTTTGCTCCGCTTTCGAGCCATCCGGCCCTTCGGCCTGGAGGGTGACCTCGGTCTGCCCAGCCGCAGTGGGGCGACCGGTGAGCATTCCGCTCGGATCGAGCGTGACGCCTTCGGGCAGACTGCCCCGGACGGCCCAGCGGGCCGGGCCGCCGCCGAAAGCGCTTTGCAAGGCCTGTTGATAGTCACTGCCGGCGATGGCGGGCTCCAGACGGGGAGTCAGGATTTCAACCTTGCGGGCCTCGGTGACGCCAGTCATCGGGTGAGTGGCCACGACTTGCCATACGGTTTCCTGAATCAGCCGGGCCAGTTCAGGAGTGATCCGCACCCGGCTGTCGGCATGATTATACATCTCGTGCGGCAGTCCGACCGGGCTTTTGCCAAAAATCACGGCGTAGAAGGTGGAACCGATGGTGAAGTTAACCACGTTGTTGACGTGGACAGCGTCGATATACCAGTCCCACATCGTGGTGAGGCCGGGGACCAGGCCGGCCTTGGCCCGCTGGTCGAGCACGTGGAGGACATGGCCGACCGGAATGAGTTTGGCCGGTTTGCGGTCGGGATAATTTTGCCGCAGCCAGGTGACGTGGGTTTCGTATTCATCCCGGGACATGATGTTGGTCTTGCGGGGTTCGAGCCAGCGGCGGGTCCAGTCGCCTCCCTTTTCCCCGTAAGGCCATTGGGCGTAGATATACACTTGGGCCTGGGGGCTCTTGGCGTAGAGCACCTCGAGGATCTTGGGCATGTCCTTGATGTTCTCGTCGAAGCCCCACTGAAAGGGCTGGAAGGAAAGGCCGTCCCACTCGTATTCGCTCAGCGCCTTGGGATACTTGCCAAAAGGCTCCATGGTAAAGCCGGAATCCGGATTGCGGACAAACCAGCCGATGGGAGCACCGGGAACCCGCTGGGAACCCAGCGTGATCTGCTCACCGCCGGCCTCGACCATTTTTTTGAAGCGGTCGTAATCGAGCTGGTCCGTCAGGCTGTTGCCGATGAGGTAGAGGCGGTAGGGCTCGGCCGCCTGGGCCAGGACGGTAAAGGCGAGAAGCACGAGGCAGGCAAAAACCGGACCTAACTTCACGGAATAACCTCCAGGGTGGCCGCCTCAAATCGCGCCACTTCCGCCACGAAACCCACACCGCCGGATTCGGGTCCGCCGGGATTATCGGCTTGCAAGAGGGCCTGGCCATTGAGGCGTCCGGTGACCTGGCTTCCCCTCACCTCAATCTCGAAATCAACGAACTCCCGCAAGGCCCAGGGGAAAGGCACTTCCGCCAAAACGCGCGGCTGGTGATTCCAGCAAACGAGCCGGGCGGTGCCGCCCTCCACCAGCTCCAGGGCGATGTAGCGGGTCAGACCGCGGACGCGGGCGGCGAGGCCAAAGGCCCGCCCCACGGTGGGGCGAAGGCGGGCTCGGACCATGTAGTCGCGCCACTCCTCAGTGCCGATGTGGGCAATCCCCCGGCCATGATTCTGAGCGATATGAAAGGGCATGTCGGGGTAGCCGCCGAAGTGATCGACCGCCTGAAGGAACATTTTGCTGATGACGCTCGGTCTTTGCCACTGATCGACCGCACCCTCCGGGCGGCTCAAGGCCAGGCAGGGCACTCCGCTCCAGTCCATCCATTCCAGGTCTAACCCATCACCCGCAGCACCGGTCATCGAGACTCCGGCCCGGGCGTAAGGCCAGGGGCCAGAGGAAGGAACCGTCCATTCCAGATCGGCACCCGCGCCCGGCGCGATTTCGACGGTGGCGGATTCGTGCAAATCGAGTGTTTCCTCACCCGCATAGGCGCGGGCCATCAGACGGGCCTGGACGGGGCCGCGGTTGGAAGCCGGCGCGGAGACACGGGCACGGAGAGTTTGGCCGCTGTAGAGCGTGGGGGTGGCGGCGGTGCCGTAGTTGCCCATCTTGCGCTCCTCCGGGGAGAGGAACGTGGCCACTTCCGCATCGGCCCGCAGGGCGGGATCGATCACCGTCAGCCGCAGACCGCCTTCTACCGCCTCCGCCCGCGCGGCGCGGGGGCAAAGATCGGAGGGGGCAAAGCCATGCGTGGCTCCTGGCAGGGCAAAGGGATAGCGAACGCCGTCCTTGGGTCGCCAGGGATCGAGGCCGGCCAGCTTGCGTCCGATGTTGACCAACTCCTGCGCCACGCGGGCCGCATCGGTCACCCCGCGGTGGCCATCTCCAGCCGGTTGCAGGAGGCGATCGTTGACCGGGGTGCGCCAATCGGTGCCGCTGCGGAAGGTAGCCAGCCCGTTGCGTAGCCCTAACAAGCATCCCAGGTTGCCGGAGTTGCAATCGGTGTCATAACCGGATGTGTTGACGATCATCATCGAGCGATCGAAATCTCCCGCTCCGTAAAGCAGGGCCAGAATAATGAGAGCGTGGTTGGAGACCATCGGGCAGCCGGTGCCGTAACGCCGGTAGCCCCAGTGTTGCTGAATGCGGCGCAGGGTGACCCGCCAATCGCCGTCTTCCCGGTGCCAGCGGCGGACATCCGCGATCATCCGGGCGATCTCACCATCGGACGGAATTCGGGCCAGGCCGGCATCGAGCAGGCGGTCGATGTCGGATTCGGCAAAGGCCAGCGACTCCATCACCGCCAGCATGACCGCTCCGTGCACGGCTTCGCCATCGTGACTGACCCGGGCGGCTTCGCGGGCCAGCCGGGCGGCCAGGTCCGGTTGGTTGGGAGCCACCATGGCCCAGCCGTCGATGAAGATTTGCGCGCCGATTTCCTCGGCCACGGCCCGGCCGTTGAGTTCGATCGACCCACTGCGGGGGGCCTCGATGCCGTCTTTTAGACGCAGGAAGGCGGTGTGCTCAGTCGATTGACCCAGGCCGCCCCACCAGAGGATGTGCCGGTTTTCCGCGATGTAGTTGAGCCAGGTCTGGCCGATTTCCCGGGAGGTGATCGAAGCCCCGCTGGGGTGATCGATCAGGGCACGGATGAAGGTGAAGGTGCCGGTGATGTCATCATCACTGACCACCAGCGGCACGCCTTGGTCGGCATGGACATAGCGGGTGATCTCCCCCCATCTTTGGGCAATGGCCTCGTGCGACCATTGCTCAAAAGGGCGTCCCAGATAGACCCCAATGAGCTTGCCCAAAACACCGGCATAAACCCGCTCCGCGTAATCCGGCGGCAATGTGATCATGACCTCAGTCCCGCTCCGATCCTAGCGCCCGGAGATGGTTTGCAACGCTTTGTATTTAGGAGCGTCCTTGGGATTTTGCCCGGTGAACTTCAGCGCACCCCAGGCGCCTCCATCCCCGTCGCCGCCCACATGGGCATAGTGACAGAAAACGCCGTCGAAGTATTTGCCGATGGCTTTGAAGTATTCCAGATAGAGTTTTTCCATCTCGGGATCCGAATTGACCTTGTTGGCGCCACGGGTGATGTGCTGGCCGCCCTCGTAAGCGATCAGCTTGAGTTTGGCTGCCTTGGCAATCTGTTGGTGGGTGGCGCATTTGTCGGCCACCTTGGCAATGTCCTCGCGCATTTTTTGGGCCCAGTCCGGGTCGTTGCCATTGACGTTGTGGCCGAAGTAAGGGGCGATGGCCAGGGCATCCGCTTTGATCCGGTTCGGGTTGACCTTTTTGTCATCCAGCACGGAGGTCATGTGGCGGGCGACGCCGTCCCAGGTCGAGAAAGCAGCAATGACTTTGACCAACTGCGGACTGTTCTTCCCGAAGACTTTTTCAAAGTTTTCGAAGTGTTTCATGGCCGCATAAACGTGATAGGCCGCGCCGCGCATGTTGTCGTCTCCTCCGGGCAGACCGAGTTCGGCCCCTTTTTGCCGGACGTAAGCCGCCTGGGTGAACTGGCCGTTCCAGGTCTCGTTGGAGTATTCGATGTAGATTTTCAGTGAACTGTCCAGAGGCGGGTTGGTGCCGCGGCCGGAGGTCCGTGGGGTGCCGTCCTTATCGCTGCCGTATTTGAGTAAATTGGCCAGATGGAGGGAATAATCCCAGTCCGCCCCATGGGGAATGCACAGCCAGATGTTCTTCTTCTCCCGGTTGCAAAGATCGATCATCCACTCGTAGGCCGCAGGCACCTGGTTAGGGTCGGTTTTGAGTTTGCGCTGGGAAAACTGGGTGCGGGTGGCGTTGTTGACGTTACTCCAGTCCATGAACCGGATGGTCGAGAAGGGGCGCAGGTCTTTGAGGAATTGCGGGTTCCAGGGATTGCGGTCATCCGGATTGACCCGTTTGATGGAGGGCAGGAAGATATCATCTTCCTTATGCCAGCCGGCATTCCAGAGATTGGTGCCCAGATCGATTCGCTGGGCGGAGAGAGGCAAGACCGAGGCAAAGAAGAGGGCGGTCAGGGAAAGGTGGAGCAGACGTTTCATAGGAGGTATAGTTTCTAACGGTGGAGAGACGAGCCCAAACCGCGACTGTATCAAGCTGTTGACCCCGCGAGAACTTTAGGAGGGGTCGGATTGACGGATGGCTTTGAGCTTGAGGGAGATATGCACGTCGTCACCGATCATCATGGGGTTGGTCGTCATACCAAAGTCGGAACGCCTGATCGTGAAGCTGGCTTCGCCCATCCGCACCTCCCGATCCCCTTCCATGACCGGTGGTTGAATGGTCACCGGGATGGTTAGTGTTTTGGTGACGCCAAGCATGGTGAACTCGCCTTCTACCAGGAGGGAACCGTTTTCTCCGGCAGAGGCAGAAAGGCTCTTGAAGGTAAGGTGCGGATGAGCGGCGACGTTGAAGTAGTCGGAACCGCGCAGGGCGTTGTCCCGCTTGTCGTTGGCTGTATCCACACTGGCCGCTTCTACCTGCACCTCAATCCGAGAATTCGCCGGGTTAGAGGGATCAAAGAAACCCAAACCCTCCAACTTCTTGAAGGAACCATCAACCCAAGTGACCCCGTGTTTCCTGATTTTGAAGGTGACCGCAGAGCTCTCGGGATCGATCAGAAACCGGTCTTGAGCGGCAGCTTGACCAACGAACCATGCACCGACGAGGCTGAGAAGGACGAGGCGATGCATGGGGCGAGTGATCAACAAACCCGGATGCAGGGCTAAGCCCGGACGTCTTTTGACTTCCGGCGGGAACGGAGGATCGCGAGCACCATCAACCCACCCCCGAGGAGGAGCCAGGTGGAAGGTTCCGGCACCGCCGTCAGCTCAAAGTTGGTGATGCGCATCCCGGTCGTGGTGGTGGCATTCCAGTCGTCGGTTTTCATCCAGATGCCGCCAATGTTCCCGGTATAGGTGATGGTGCCCAGGCTGACGCTGTTGACGAAATATTCGATGTTGTCGGAAGCTGCGAGGGGATCCACCCGGATCGCGATGTCGAACGAATAAAGGTCCGAAGTGGTGGGACGGCTGATCACTTCGGTAAAGCTGGAGACAAAGGTAAACGCCCCCGTCCACCGTCCAGCCTGAAGGTTGAACGATGTGCCCGTGGTGTCCCCGGTCACGCGGAACATGACGCTTCCATTATTGTCATTAAACGTGCCCCCATCGCCTGTGGCATTGCCGAACCCGCCATACCAAAGCACATTGGTGTCGGTTCCAGGGTTGAAGGCAAGTGACATGGAGAGGGTATAGGGATTAGTGGCCACCAAGCCGAGGGTCCGGTCAAATTCCAAGGCTGCTTTTGAAAACCCCTTTTGGCCCTCGGTCATGTAGAGCGTGCCACCGCCCACTTGGGTGCGGGCAGTGTCCGCATTGTCACGACCCCAAGCATCCCCGGCCTTCTGCACCACATCGGGCACCCGTCCGTTGATGTCATTGGTTACGGTGACGGGGGGCGTAAACGTGTCCTGGATGACGACGACTTGAGCGGTTGCGAAGTGGAACTGGGAAGCAAGGAAAGCTGCACCGATGAGCAAAAGGAATCTCTTCATATTGGCAAATTGGCGCATTGACGTTTTTCCGAAAGACCTTTCTCAGTCAAGCTGTTGACTCGCTGGCTCTATTTCAGGTGAATCCATGCCTCTTTCGCCATGTGGACCGAGTCGTCCGTGGAAGAGGAGCCCGGATTGCTTTCCCGCCCACCCTTACTTCAAGCACGACGCCGACGCAGCCACACGAGAGCCCCCAAGCCAGCAGCCAATAAGGCCCAAGAGGAAGGTTCGGGAATCGTGCCGGTCACGACCAAATTGTCGATCCCACCGCGTGGGTTGTTCATGTCATGACCCCATTTCAGGACGATCATGCTATAGCCTGTGGGCACACTGAAGCTGTAGGTTTGACCAACCCAATTGCCTCCTGTATTGGCTATGGCCGCTGAGGTAAACAGATTGGTTGCAGTTCCTCCACTATTTCCTTGATAAGTCAAGTTAAGGGTTTGACC